>JAHLWJ010000242.1 GCA_019057975.1 Promethearchaeota archaeon
AATGGAAGAAAAACCGTTAAGGCACGAGATTTATAAACAAATTTATATTAAATTTCCACTTTTCTTTTTTTTATTATTCATTGATGTCTATGTTAATACATTTAAAAAATTAGGATTTTAACGAATATTATATTATTTTCCATTATAATCGGAATTAGAGATTAATAAAGAATTTGGGAAGTCTCTCCCTCGAATCTTGCAGTGCTTATGATTTCCAAAATAAAAAAATAGGTGCAACGAGAATTTTAAGTTCTACTTCCTTTGATACTAAGTATATTTAAAACCATAAGATGTGTTAAGATGGAACTAATTGTAAAAGAAGAAAATATTTAAAATATTTTAGATTTGCCTAATTCATCCCATCCAATTATTATGCGATTTGGAAATTGTTCTGCGACATCATCTAAATGAGTTATTAGGATAATTTTTTTAAATAATGATTTGAGTTCAAAAATCTTTTCTACGAATCTTTGTCTTGAAGTTTCTGTATCTAAGGTACCAATATCTCCCTCATCAATAAATAAGGTATCCGATTTTCGAAAAACCGCCCCAGTAGTATCTGGAATTTCCGCTATTCGCTCCATTATAGCAAATCTTATGGCAGCATTAATTTGAGTTTTTTCACCTCCCGAAAAGCTGGATGCCTCCCTTTCTCGTTCTCCATCAAATACATATATTTCAAACCCTATATTTTTTCCACTTAAAGATTTGAAAATAATTTGATTATATTTTCCCTCTGTAAGATCACTTAGAATTTCTGAAGCTTTGATTGAGATAGCTGGAAGTATTTTTTCTATAGCAAACTTAGCAACTCCATTAAGATGAAATACATCCTTTCGTAAAATTGTATATTTTTCAATATTATTTTTAACTTGTTCTATTTCTTTCTGAATTTGTTTGATCTTTATTTTGAATTCTTTTATTCGATTAATTTCTTTTTTAATAAATCCGATTTCCCCTTTCAAACCTTGTAATAATTCATTTATCTCATTTAAGTCCTGTTGTTTTTTTTCAAACTTTCGTGCAACTTCTAAATATTCTTCATAAGAAGGTTTTAGTCTTTTTAGCTCTTCCTCTAATTTTTCTAATTTCTCTTTCAGGTTAAAAATATCTTTTTCGCTTTTTCTAATTAAGGGAGCATAATCCTTTATTTCTTTTAATCTTCTTTCTAACTCTTCTCTCTCTTCTTCTTGTCTTTTGAGCTCCTCTAACTTTTTAGTAATAATTGATAATTGCTCCTCAAAATTTTCGATTAATCTTTGTTTAACGAGACTTGCATTTAATTTTTTAACTTTTTTTTCTACTTCTCCTAATTCCTCTGTCTTTTTCTTCTCAATTTTTTTTAATTTTTCTTGTAATATTCGGTAATCTATCTTGATTTCATCTGCAATGAAAACATCTTTTGTTATTTTCTTTTGTTTAGGTCTAATTACCTGCAATTCTATTTGAGTTTTTTCTTCTGTAGCGATAAATTCTTTTATGCGTTTATCGTCCTTATATTCTTTAGCCATAGGTAGTTCAATTTTTTGCAGCCTGTAAAGTCTTTCTGTTAACATACCATCCTCTTTTAAAGTATTAAACGCTTCGTCTTTACTTATATCAACATCTAAGTCGGAAAGTCGGGATTCCCTTTTTTGAATTTGATCAATCAACATCTCTAATTGCTCATCATATTGCTTTTCTATACGATCTAGCATTTTTTGAGTACTCTCTATTTCAGATTGTATTAACTCTTTCTCATGTATTTTTTTATTAACGATCTCTTTTCGTTTTTCTAAATCTTCTTTCTCGTTTCTAATATCGTGAAATTTTTCTAACTTTTTTTGGAGATTTTCGAATTTATTTTGCTGGATTTTAGACATTTTAAGTTCTTCCTCATTCTTACCAACATCAATCTCTAACTCATCGATAGATTTCTTAGTATTAGAGTAGTTAAAAGCTTCAATTTGCAATCTTTCCGTTTCTTCTTTTAATTTTTGCACTTCTTTTGAAATAATTGTTTTTTCTTTTTCTTGTTGCAGAACTTCTTCATTTTTTAGTTTTAAATTTTTTATATACTGAGGCAATTCTTCAATTAATACTCCTAATTCGTCAGTCTTTCCTTCAAAAAACTTTTGATTCTCTACGAGATCCATTATTACAGTTTTTAAATTTTTCTCAACCTCTTGAAAAATCTTCAACTTAAACAATTTTATAAGCCTCTTATGTCTTTTAGAAGAGTCAAGAGATGAAAATATCTGTAATTCTTGCTGTCTTATAAAAAAGGAAGATGTGAATCCTTCGTAATCGTAACCTATAATCCCCTCTAATTTTTCCTCTTTTTCTGGAATTTTCAGACCAGTATATAATGGCTCATTCTCAAATTTTAGCTCTAGTTTAGGCGAAGTTTGCCTTCTTTTTACAACTAATAGTTGATCTCCAATTAAAAGTTCAAGATTTACGTATCCTTTATCGTATAATATTTCATCAAGAGTAAGTCCTACATCTCTACGAGAATTTCTTTTAAAAAGAGCAAATGTAATAGCATCTAATATTGAAGACTTTCCTGAACCTGTAGGACCTTTTATAACATATAAACCATCTTCAAAAACAATTTTATTTGGTCCTTTTCCGTAGTTAATAAAATTTTGCATATCAATAGATCTTATTGATAAAGAACCTTTAGTAGTTAAATCAACTAAGGAAATCTCCTTTGCAAGTAATTCTAAACCAATACTTTTCAGTTCTCCGTAATATTTATGAGTTGAATATTTCTGCTCGAGAAAATCTTTAAATAAGCTTCTTGGATCTAAATTAACCTTCCGAAGCTTTTGAAGCTCAAGACCAATTTTTTCTTTATAGTTCAAATTAGTATAAAAAGAATCTTTAAAATACTGTTGTAGCTGATTTTTATTAATTTTTACTTCCATTCCTTTAGAACAATAAATTGCGATTTCACATATGGATTCTTTAACGCTTTCTTTTTCTGGTAGAGCTTCTAAAATAAATCGATTTAGATCTTCTGTATCATTTGGAATTTCTATATTTAGTTTTATAAGATTTCTACATTCTATTTCTCTAAATTCTAAATCGTCGTTCTCAATATCATAAACGCAGTAAAACTTTTTTGAATCTCTTTCCCCCATATCAAGCCTATCAATTGACCCTGGAATTATAATTCGATCGTCGTTCCACATTTTTTGTTTTAAATGTACATGTCCAAAAATAACGAGATCAAATTTATCTTTTTGAATCATTTGTTTATTAAATCGAAATTCCCCGTAAATCGTTCTAGGATTATTCGTTTCTCGAATTTTGGCCCCATCCAAATAATAATGTCCAATTAGAATTCTTTTTTGACAATCTTTTAGTTTAGTCTTGCATATCTGTGCAATATAATTTTGAAAAATGTGTTGAGCAATTATGTAATTATTCTGATTTTCAAGAATTTCTTTTTCTATAAAGCCCTCATTTTTAGCCATCTTTACTAAAACATCAAAATGGATATAGGGTAGAAAAATAATGCCAGCCTTCTTCTCATTAATTTCAATTATTAGATGTTTTAGACCTGTGTACACGTTAACATTAGAAAAGTTTGCTAATTCTTGAACATCCGCCCCTCTCTTAGGATTCCTTATAGAATCGTGATTACCGCCAATAATAATTGTTTTTATCTGGTGTTCATTTAAAGGTATGAAGATTTTTTCACGCACGATTTTTCTGATAGTAGGAGAAATCATCTGCCTTTCGTATAAATCTCCTAGAAAGATCACATAATCTGCTTTTTCTTCTATAGCTGCATTAACAATTTTTTCGCAATTGTTAATTACATCAAAATTTCTTTCTGAAATACTTAACTCATAATTTTTGCGATAAGAATACGGTTTTCCAAAATGAGTATCCCCTATGAAAAATATCTTTGTAATGATCCCTTCACCTGTTTTTATCTTCAATATTACTATTTTAAGGAAAAACTGAATTCATTAATTCTCTTCTAATTTAGTTAAATCAGCTTTTTCCAGAGCTTTAAGCGTTTCTGCAAGAGGTTTTCCAATCCCTAACTTCTCTTTTAGTTCTTTTTCGTTTTTATAGTCAAAGACATCGATAATAGTAGGGACTGCGACAGCGTCTCCTCGGATAAGACATTGTTTCTTTTGTAGCCCTGAGATAATTCCGCGCCATTTCTTTGAATCAGGGAATGTTTTAACAACCCGTTTAATATCCTTGTCGTCAATCATATGCATTACAAATGTATTTGCTATTTGTGAATATACCTCTTCATCAATTTGAGAAGGCCTCTGGTCGACAAATGCTAAAGTTAATTGAAACTTCCTCATTTCCCGAGCAATTCGACCGAATATAGTATGCTGGATCACTCCTGATTTTAAGAATTTATGAGCTTCTTCTACGACTACTATTAAAGGAGGTAATTTCGTGTCGTCTTCTTTTTGAGAATACATGTTATATAATCTACGAGTAATCATATTTGCTATGAACATATATAGATGAGTATTAGTTCCGTATTTTCCAAAATCAACTACGATCGACTTTCCCTCAAGTAATCTGATAAAAATATTTTCTAAACTATCTTCCCTTTTACTCTCACCACGTTCTTTTAAAAAGTCATACCTTTTAAATCGGATAATTCTGTTTCTTAAAGCACCCAAAGAGAAGGAATTGATCTGATTGTGTTCTCCAGCATCAATCTTATCAATTGCATCAAATAAATCCTTAAATTCTTCAGGATTATTCTTTATATAACCTTCAATATACATTAATACATTAATACTCGGTTCATTTAATGTCTGGGTGCTAGCGATAATATCCCCTGAAGTTATGCTATCCTTATATATGAAAAATTGCTCTGCCCCATCAGTCGTTGTACGTTTCTTATCCAATTCACCAAGACGATAAATTTGTATTTTCTCTCGATAATACCATGCTAACCCTTTTGTTTTGTCTGCGCGGGAAACTAATCCATATTCACCTTGCATATCAAATAAGATTAATTGAGAGATTTGATGCTTCAAAATAAAAAGACATATTATTTTATTCAAAATGGATTTCCCAATTCCAGTTCTTCCAAATAGTCCGTATGGTTTCTTTACCAACTGAGCAAAATCAATAGGAACTTCATGTTCAAAACCTCTTAATGTACCAATTGAATCAGAATATTCTGAAGTTTTATAGATTAGATCAATCTCTTCTTTTGTTACTTCACGCCCATTCGAAAATATCGGAGGAATCGTATCAAATCCCCGTATGAGCTCTTGAAATTCTATTTCTTCTAAACTTTTTTTAGGTAATATTCTAAGACAACTTAAATCAGCAAGACCGTAAAATTCTTTCCCTCTTACACCCTCTATTTGGCTTGGGGGAAGCAAATCAATAAACGGAGAGTTTGCAAATCTCTCCGCAATAGAATTTCGAGTACTGAAATATAAACGATTTATTAAGGTATAATATATAAGATTATCAGTTTCAATAACTAATGGTTGCCCTAATCTTAAACTATCGGGTCGATGTTGTATTTTTAAAGTTATTACGCTATCAGGTGGTCCTGTGTCTGCATAACACACTTCTCCAATTTTACCGATCTGTACTGGTTTTTCTAAATTTTCTAATTCTATTTCAATTTCTTTATTTCCTTTTTCTGACATTTAATTTTGACCTTTTTATTTTTTTATATAGGAAAAATTGAATTATCTTGATAATTGATCCAAAATTTCATGGAATGAGCTTAACTCTTTTCCTCCTAAATCTACCGCACCTTCCAAAATATCATTGGCACTAAGCCCCATATCTTTTAGCACCCTAATAAGTTCTAATTCGTAAGAATCTTTAAAATCCCTTACACTTTTAGCAATTTTATGAGCTTCAATAAGACCTATTGGATAACCAGGCACTAATTTAACCATAGAATATGCTGCAATCGATGAAAATAATTTATCAATATTACCTCCATCATTACCTATATCTACTCTAAACCACTTATATGCTTCTTTATGCAATTTAGCAAAATGTATTTTACCCCAAGCATCAAATTTTGTTTGTCTTTCTATAAATGTATCTGGAATCTTGATATAGGTTAAGTTTGAATATTTTTTATCATAATATCTTTTTAAGAAAAAATCATCAGTGTAATTATCTCTAAAGAAATGAGTTGATGTTGATTTAGAGATACCGGCTAATAAAATATCGTTCATCCTGCAATTTAATATTATGCTTTTATAAATTGGCTCTCTTTCAAGCGCTTTATATGTAAGTAAAGCTCCGTCTTTAAGTAAAATACAATTATTATAAGTTTCCGAAATTTTTTCTAATGTTATATCTTCCAAATAACTCATTATATTGCTAGCAAATAAAGAAGGGTTTCTTTCTTGGAACGCTGTAGCAATCTCTGCCGCTTTAGAGAAGACTTCTGGTTGAGAGTCCAATATAAACTCGTTGAAACTTAATAAATTAAGGTGATCAAATGTCTTTGGGGGTGCATTAATTAAATAATATATTTTACCATTTTTTACTTGGATTTTATACTCTGTAACCACAATTCGAAATAATGCAATCCATGTGTCTGCACCTAAAAAGGAAAATAAAATACTATAAGAACCATCAATAGATACTAATGGTAATTCTTCTCCTATGATTTTAGGTAATTCAAATTGAATCGCTTCAATTTCTTTACCTTCAAATTCTCTAATTGATTCTCTAGGTTTACCAAAATTTACTAAATTTAACAGGTTCTTAATTTTCTGGATATCTTCAGTTTTCATATCTTATAATCCTTTTAATTTTTCTTTGACTAAACTTTAAAGATTTAAAGATATTCAATCTTTAAAAAATTTAATCATAGCATAAAACCATTACATTTCATTTTTAATTAATATATTAATTATTT
>JAHLWJ010000031.1 GCA_019057975.1 Promethearchaeota archaeon
ATTTTCTAAAATGAAAAAGATTTTTATAAGATTTTATTCTATTATTTTTTAGTACTGAATTAAATTAGTTTTAAATAAGAAAGGTTGTGATAAGAGAGTATTAAAGACGACGACATATGTCCATTATGTAGCTTTCCAAAAGAACTCTGTATTTGTGATAGTTTAAGTGCTGACGAACAACAAATAGTCATTTCTAATGATAGACGGAAATGGGGTAGAATCGTTACTGTAATAACTTTTGTTGGAAATTTTGATGTAAATTTGAAAAATATTTTAACAAAAGCAAAAAAGAAATGTGCTTCTGGGGGAACTATTAGAGATAAGGGGGTTGAACTTCAAGGAGATCACCGCTTTAAAATGAAAAAATTATTAATAGATTTAGGTTTCCCTGAAGAAAATATTCTTATCCAAGGAAAATAATCAATATCTTAGTAATACAGTAAATATTTTTGGAAAGTTATAAGATTAACAATTTATATATCTTTAAACAAATTTTATTTTACTAGTTTGTATGGATTCAATAATTTATAAAGTAATTTTTAGAGCAATTCAGCATTTTGAAAATAAAAATCTTACTTTAAATTTCAAGAATCTGGCGTTTAAAAAACCGCTAACCATCCCTTCCAAATTTATCCTGGAATTAAAAAATTTAAGTGAAAAATCTAATAAAATTATCTTTTTTCAAAATATTGAAGAAGTCATAATAGTAGGAAATATCAGACCTAATTTAGATTATAACTACTATTTGGTAATCTTATTTACACTAAAATCAGGCGGAGAAAAACAAGGATATTTAATAGGGAATGTAAAAAATGTAGGTGATACAATAATAGGAGTTTGGCCGTTTAATCTACAAATTTCAGAATTAACTCCTGAGATTATTCTTGAAAACAATAATGATATTATTAAAAATCCTGGCAATTATAGTAAAATTTGTCTCATTTCTCAATAAAATATCAATAAAATATTTAAACTTCTTATTTAGGTCTGATTTAAAATCTAAAATTAATTTTATTCTCTAATAAAAAATTTTTCAATTGATCTTTAACAGGCATTCCGGTTCTAGCACCCAATTTCTGGATTTTTAATGAGGCAGCAGCATTTGCATATTTGATTGATTTTTCTAAATCCCATTTTCGAATCCAGTAAGCCACTGAAAAAGCACCATTAAATGTATCACCTGCACCTGTTGTATCGACAACTTTATCAATTTCAAAAGTGGGAACTTCTTTCTGAAATTTTTCTGTTGTAACCAGAGCACCATTATGTCCTAGTGTTATAATTACAATAGGAATCCCTCTCCTAATCAACTCATTAGCTGATTCTTTTGGAGTTTCACAGCCTGTTATCCTTTTGGCCCCTTCAGCGTTTGGAATTAGAACATCAGCATTCAATAAAATATGCTTTAAATTTTCCCATCCCCTTTGGGCAATTTGAGATTCCAAATCAATACTAATTTTTACATCATAATCTTTTGCAATATTAATAGCTTTTTCCGTTATTTTTGGATGAATTATTGTCGTATGTAAAAGTTTTGATTTAGCAATATAGGATTCTGGTAAATCAGATACGGATAACTTAGTAGTTTGCATATGAGGTGATTGAATTATCGTTTTTTCTCCGTTACAAATTAAAATAAAATTTACAGGTGTTTTTAGCCCTGATTTCTTCAAAGTAAATGAAGTATCCACTTTTTCTTTCTTAAAATCTTTTAATAAAAATTCTCCATAGTAGTCATTTCCAACAGCTCCAATAAAACCACTTTTAACACCTAAACGTGAAACTGCAACTAAGTAATTTGCTGTTACACCGCCTGAAAAGTGATTTTCACTAAGCGCATCTATTTTTTCATCTGGTTTAGGGAAATGTGGAATTTTTGAAACCCAATCAATGACAACTTCACCTAATCCAATTATATCTATTTTATTCATAACTTGATCAAGATATAATATGAATAAAGGAATATTAAAAATACATTATCAATGAAAAATGTGAAAATCACATAGTTACACTATAGTTTTCATAACTCTTTCTAATTCTTCATCAACGTCTAAATATTTAAAATCATAAACTGAAATTTCATATGAACTGGAATACTCACTAAACCTAGCTTTTCCCCTTATTATTATATCTTTACCTAAAAATTCAGAAGATTTTTTTTCTAAAAATTTTTCAAAATCTGGTGTTTCTTTAATTTGGACAAGTTTATCTGTTTCAACTCCAATAAGTTTCTCAGCTTTTTCTCCCATAAAGGTTGTTCTAATTGAACCATTACCATCATCAATAGTAAGATTAGCAATCATTCTAAACTCTGTTTTCTCTCTAATCTCGCAACCACAATTCTCCAATTTTTTCATGCATTTTGGACACGCTTCATAAATCGTTATATTGTTAAGATCTCTGGCAATATAACCTTTAATTTCTACAACACCGGGATTTTCAATCGAATCTATTTTTACGTAATTACCAGAAAAGAAGGTATCTTGACTTCGCTTAGATAAATCCATAGTCTTGAGATTTTCTATTTCTAAATCAATTAATTCTAAAGTTGAATCATTTATTGTAGAGATCTCATTTCTTTTTGAAAAATTACTATATCTTAGTGAGACATTTTTTAACAATAATCCTTGACCAATTGATAATTTATTTGAAAATTCTTTAGCCATTTCCCGCCATAATGTTACTCTAATCCAATCCGTATTATCACTAACAATAAATCCTAATAAAGAAAGTTGTTCACCAGATTTTGAAATTATTTCTTTTAAATCATCAAGCGAAGTAACTTTCCCTTGAAATGAGACAAAACCCTTATTTTCTTGAAGCTTATTAATGTTCTCTATTAAACCTACTTCTATTTGAATTTTCTTTTGGATTTTTTTTATAACTGAATATTTGGATGCAAACATATCTATGGTTCTAGAATCTAAGGAACTTAATCTTGGATTTAAATTTGAAATTGATATGACATCATTCACCTTTAAAACCTCTAATTTTTCTGTATCATCATTCCAAAATGTTATTCGTATAGAACCTGTTGTATCTAATAAAGATAGGGAGCTAACTTTTCCTAATTCTCCATTTTTTCTCGTAAATTCTTTTATGGGTGATAACTGGATTATTTTTCCCTCCAATGATATTGATTTAAGATTTAAATTAACATCTTTGATATTTATTAATTCAAATTTAATTTTAGGATATTTTTTATAATCTACATCATCGGGGGACAAGATAACTTTTCCAAATCTCCCTATATGAATTTCTTTATCTTCAAATTTTCCTTTTCTTACAGTTCCATTTAAAATTTTAACCATTTCATTTTGTTGAAAATTATCTTCATTAAATATATTAACATGGTCATCCCATAAAACAATTCGAATATCTCCTGTTTTATCATGCAATAGGAAAGACCCCACATAACCGGTTCCTCCATCAGCTTTATTAAATTTGTTGGCATTATAAATTTCTTTTATTCTACCAGTAATATTAATATTTTTCATATTATATATAATATCTGATATGAATATATCAATATCCTTCATTAAATCTTTATTTTCCTCTTTTACATCTACACCTAGCTCTCTAGCGATAACGAATAAAGCCCCTTCTTCTGAAATTAAACCTTTTAATTCTTTCTTCTTATCCTCGACCATTTCTTGAATTTCTTTTCTTGTTAAACCTGTACTTTCGATTATTTTATTAATATATGCTTCAGTTTTCATTTCACTCATAATGTAAAAAATTACCTTTTAAAATTATTTTATCAATTATTATTTAAAAAAAAATTTATTATTTATTTGTTAATTAAAATATAATTATTTTAAAATTAGAGAGTATTAAATAAAGGTAATTTTTCAAGAATAGACTATTGCATAAAACAAATAAGATCAGTTTTTATCAAAATTCATCCCTAAAACCAAATAATATCTCCTAGTTATTTATGAAAAAATTTAAAGTTATACCTGTATTAGATATATTAAATTCGGAAGCCGTACATGCTGTTAAAGGTGATAGAACTAGATATAAACCTCTCAAATCAAAGCTTTTTAAAACCTCTAACCCGGTAGAGATATTGAAAGTTCTTAGGCATACATATCAATTCAATGAATTTTATATAGCAGATCTTGATGCGATTACTAATAGAAAACCTAATTTTCAGCTATTAACGAAAATCTTAAAGATCTCGGGAATAAATATACTAATTGATCCTGGAATAGTTGATTCAAAAGACATCCAACAATTTTCTAAATATAAAATAAAAAAATTAATAATTGGTTTAGAAACAATACAAAGTTTGGGAGTTGTGAAAAAAGCCTTAGATTTAATGGGTCAAATAAACTTGATTATAAGTATAGATATGTATAAAGAAAAAATATTAACAAAAGCTAAGGGATTAAGTAATAAAACTTCTTTAGAAATTATTAAAAGAATCGAATCAATGGGTATTAAAGAATTAATTCTTTTAGATTTATTCAGAGTAGGCCAAAAAATTGGTGGCATTCCTCAACAGTATTTAGAGATCCAAGATTCTTTCAATGGAGATATCTATGTGGGTGGCGGAATTAAAGATTATAAAGATATTTTAAGCTATAAACAACAAAACTTCACAGGGATATTAATTGCAACAGCTCTTTATGATGGAACAATAAATATTGAAAAAGTAAGAAAAATTTGTATTTAATTAGTTTTAATCAATAAAAATTACCCCTGTGCTAGAAACATTTAAAGATTTCTTACAAACCGGGCAAGTATGCTTCATTCTTACCCAATCTGTTAAATGATCTTTATGTGCTTTTGCTTCGCATATTGGACATCCAGTCACTTCATCAAAAATTTCAATATTTTTACCACATACAGAACATTTAGTTTTCGAAGCAGTTGATACTTTTATTAAACCTTTTTTTACATCTAATATTACTTTTTCTGTATTTTCAGCAGTTGGGTTAATTTGTTTTAATTCATCTTTAGTGTCAACACAAAATATTGATCCTTCTGTGTCATCTTTTTTATTACCTATCCAGACAACCTTTCCTTTAAAATAACTGGAACCCTCGTGTTCTAATGATAGATTTAATCTTCGATCTTCCATAACGTAAGTTTGTATAACTTTTGTATATTTTAGATCCATATTAGAAGATAATTGGTTAATTACTTCTTTTGGTTCTTTAAATACTTCATTAGTAATTTCTACTTTTGTAATTTCTTTAGGAGACATAATAACCTAATATTCTTTTTTTTATATTTAATAAAAATGATTTAATTTAAATTTTTATATATATCTGTTTAATAGAAATTTTGAGAGTCTTTAAATTAAATGCTCTAAAATTAAAAATCCACATATAACAAGAACTTTTCAATTATTGTAATAGTTTACAAAACTCTTTTATTAACTATAATCTTAAATAAATTTTTTAATATTTTTAAATTATATATGATAAGTTATGAGCAACAAAATTAAGCTTTTAATAAGCCCTAAAACAATTGAAGAAGCTAAGATTGTCATTTTAGCAAATGTTGACTTAGTTGATTGTAAAAATCCTGAAGAGGGGTCTCTCGGAGCAAATTTTCCTTGGATTATCAAAGAAATGAAAAACTTAATACCTACTAATAGTTCGCAACTCTTGAGTGCAACTATTGGAGACTTTCCAAATTTACCTGGCTCCGCTTCTTTAGCCGCACTAGGTGCTGCGGTATCCGGTGCTGATATAATCAAAGTAGGATTAAAAGGCCCAAATAACATTGAAGAGGGGATTAAATTAATGAAGTGTGTTGTAAAAGCAGTAAAAAACTATAATAAAGATATTATGGTTGTAACTGCTGGATATGCTGACTATTCAAGAATGGATACAGGTTTAGACTTCTTATCAATTCCCACAATTGCAGCTAAATCTGGTGCTGATGTTGCTATGCTTGACACGAATATTAAAGACAAAAAGGGATTATTTGATTTTTTAAATGTTAATCAATTGATTGAATTTAAGGATAAAGCTAATAAATTGAAATTGAAAGTCGCTTTAGCAGGTAATTTAAAAATAAATGTTCTTCCTAAAATTAGAAAAGTTAATCCAGATATAATCGGCGTTCGGAGTATGGTATGTGAAGGATATGACAGAAACCAAGGTAGTATAAGGCTAGATCTTATCGAAAACTTAAAATCCCATTTATATGAATAATACTTTCAATGAGAATGGTAATCTTATCTGTTTTTAGAAAATTTTGTCATAATAATTTGACACATCACACACAAGCTCTTTAATATGATTTTTCATTATGACTTTAAAAAGAATTTTTAATTAGGATATACCTAAAAAATGTTTGATTTCTAGAGAATAAGGAAAAATGATTATATATGTTCCATAAAGAACTGGGCATTATTGGTATTGGTAAAATTGGTTCTACTCTTTTGAGAGTATTAACTAATTCAAAAACGATAGAGAGAGAAAAAATTATTATTTATGATATTGATCAAGAAGTCCTCCTAAAGAGATCTGAAGAGTTTAAAGCAGATTTTGCTGAAAGTAATATATCATTGGTTAAAGAAGCTAAATATATTCTTATTGCTGTATTACCACAAGTAATAGATAAAGTTTTAGAGGAAATTGGCTCTATGATAACAGAGAATCATGTGATTATTACAATTGCTGCTGGAATTTCAATAGGTCATGTTAGTAAATATATCGATAAGAAAGTGGGCATTGTAAGAATTATGACAAATATTCCTGCATTAGTAAAAGCTGCTGCCTCAGCAATTTCATCTAATGAATATATAAAACAATCTGAGTTAGATTTTGTGAAGGAGTTATTTACTGAACTTGGTATTGTTGTAGAATTAGAGGAAAAACACTTAGATGCAGTTACTGGGTTATCAGGAAGTGGTCCTGCTTATCTTTTTATTATTATGGAAGCCTTAGCAGATGGGGGGGTAAAAATGGGGCTCCCAAGAGAAATTGCTTTAAAATTAGCGGCTCAAACGGTGTTAGGTTCTGCAAAATTATTGTTAGAAACTAATAAACACCCTGGAGAATTGAAAGATATGGTTGCAACACCTGGAGGTACAACAATTACAGCTATCCATGAAATTGAATCAGCAAAATTAAGAGCCACGCTTATAAGAGCAGTAGAAGCAGCAACGTTAAAATCAAAATCTATGAATGAAAATGTTTAACCTTTTTGTCACTTATAATATATGGTCCCCTTTTATTAATTGACGAATTAAAAACACTAATTTCTGGCTTGTAAGTATCAAAAATTTCCATAACCTTTCTTTCATTCTCTTCATTGCAAATTGCATAAACAGATTTTCCTAATTGATTCATGCTTGCTCCTAAAATCTTCAAACTATTTAAATTTTTTATTAAATCTTCGATTTCATGCAATTTAAGGATTCTAAGCATTTCAGTTTCCTTAACAAATTCAATTGAAGCTTTAATAAATGATTTTATATTTTGTTCTTGTATTAATTTTGCTTGAGCTCTTCTACCTGCTTTCTTTATTTTTAAATTTAATACCGGATCTGTCAAAATGGATTTAGTATGTATCATTCCAAAGGAACCACATATTATTTTTAAATTTCGAGAAACCTTAATACTTTCAGAAACACATGGATAACCTGGCTCTCTGAGTATACATAAACCACCACGTAATTGCCCGCAAACAGTGCCTAATCCGGTCCGTTTCACAACTTCTGCGATATGAGCTATTCTTCCCTTTTCGATATTTGATAAATTTAAACTCAAAGCGTTATTCAGCCCATAAATTGTACCCAATGCTCCAGAACCACTTGCTCCATATCCACATCCAACAGGTAAATCAAAATTATGAAAAATACTGATTTTTACTGGTCTTTTTAAAATTTTTTTAATATATTCGTAGATGAAGTAGGTTGTTTCGGCCTTTTCATCAACTATTTCATTATTAATAAATATATTTATTTCTTGATTGTCAGGTTTTACTGAATCCTCAACTTGAATCGTAGTTCTTCCAACAGCACTTAAGTTGAAACCAGCACCTCTTGACCCAATCTTTTCTGGATTGGTTATGTTTGTACCATCAATTTCATCAACAATTTCAAAAAAACCAGAAATTCTATGAGGTACTTCAACAATAACTTCTCTTTTGTAAGGTGCCATATATCGTGAGTAACTTAATTTATTAAATCATCTATATATTATTAAATAGATATTTTGAATGAAAATGTTATGAAAGGAAATATTGTTATAAAGATTGGTGGATCTTTACTGTTTACTAAGAATAATGAAATTGATTCTAGTAAAATTGCTGAATTTTGCAAAACTTTCAAAAGTAGAAAATCTACTGGAACTCTTGTTATTATTTGTGGAGGGGGATTACTTGCAAGAGAATATATACATGCTGTCAGATCGTTTAATGGATCAGAAGCTTTATGCGATACTTTTGGAATAGATATTTCCCGGATTAATTCTAAATTATTAATTGCTTCCTTTCAAGACTTTGCATATCCACTAGTCCCAAGCACTATTGAAGAGCTTTCAACAGCTTTACTTTTTAACAAAATAATTGTAATGGGAGGATTACAACCGGGTCAATCAACAACATCTGTAGCATTAGAAGTAGCAGAATTTATTAGAGCAGAAAATTTAATAATTCTCACTGATGTAGCAGGTATTTATGATAAAGATCCTAATGAATTCACCGATGCAAAATTGCTAAAGCATCTAAACTATGATCAACTACAAGAGATAATATTAAATATAGCAGATGATAAACAAGCTGCTGCTGGAGAATATCGAATTTTCGATACTGTTTCTTTACAAATTTTAAAACGCAGTGATATTAGAGTTAATGTTATGTCTGGGAAAGATTTAAATAACTTCAGTAAGTTTTTGGATGGAGAGAAAGACATAATTGGAACAGAAATCTCAAAGCAATAGAGAAATCATAAAATATTTTAACTAATAAATTTTTATAAAAATTAATTACAGAATAGGATCATAGATAGGAAAATAAAATGTCTCAATCTTCATGGAAAGATCAAATAAAAAAGAAATGGGGGCCTCATAGTCATTGCCCTGTTTGTGGCAAAGCTATGCCAACAGATAAAAAAGTTTGTAGTCAGAATTGTAGGGATAATATGATAGAACGGGAAAGAAAACAAAAGAAAAAGAGTAGATTTCAATGTGTGTTTTTAATTGTTATGATGGTTGCTATGATGCTATTCATGTTCGTATTACCATTGTTCGGCGGTTAAGAAAGATTTATAACCAAACCTTATCTCTAATTTTATATATTACTTATAAAAGTAGTTTATTTACTTAGCTAAATAATAAATTGATTAAAGAATCTATTATTAATATAACTATATCAATATAAAAAATGCAGAGATAACCAAGCATGGTCAAAGTTTGATACTTATCGAACGATTAACGGTGATGGGCTCAAGATCCATTGGCATAGGCCTACGGGGGTTCAAAAAAGATGGTTTTGCTTCATTTTTGCGCTTCGCGCCCTTTTGGAAATCCCTCTCTCTGCATTTTTATTCTTTTTTGCTTATCTCATCTAAAACTTCATTTATAAAATTAACTAAGGGTTTAATGATTTCTTTTTTTTTGTTTCTTAAAAATAAAAGGAGTAAAACAGGGGCATTCAACACATGAGAAGCTTTTTCAGCAATTATTGTGCTTAATAACTTACTATTCATACCAAATAAATTATAAGAAGCTGTAGGTGATTTAATCCCCTCAACTATGGGAGGACTCCCTAAAGTAACGTTTCCTATTCCTAAATCTTCTTGATCAGAGATAAGCAACAAAAAGCTCTTATACAACTTGAAAAGGTTTAAATAAATGGTATATCCATCAATTTTTATGTTACGTTCCGCTAAAGATTTCATAGTTATATCTAATCTTTTTCTAACTCTATTTTAAATGATGTATTTTATATCTAAAATTGAAAAAAATCAATCTGAGGAAATAACTACATCAGAAAGTCTTTGTCTTCTAATATCAAAATCATGATCTAAATGAATTGTTATGCAATGTTGATCTTTTTTATCAAGATTTTTATGAACATAGCTTACAGGAACAATAGGTAATTCTGATTCACTGACAACTTTTTTTGGTACGGGAATAGGAATAACCGCTTTACATCTATCACAATTTACTAAAACTACTTTCATATCTGGAGATTCTATTTTTTTAATCCTCTTTAGAACATCTGGGGTTAGATCTGGAGAATTTATTGATATTTTATCTTTTTTCTTTGGGGGTTCAGGAACAGAAGGTATATCAAGATCCTTGTGCTCTTTTGTTGGATAATCTGGTTGATCATTTACTTCTTTTGGTTTTGCATCAACGATTTTTCCATCAACATTTTTCACTTTTGTCACATCTTGTTTTTTAGATTTAAATTGTTCATGCTTTATTTTTTTCTTATCTGAATTTTTATCGGTATCCAAAATTGTCACTATTAGAATATATTTCAGATTTAACTAATAATATGATATCTGAAATAATAAAAAAATTTTTATAAAAATCTATTGATTTTTTAAAAGATTTTCAAGTTTTAAAAGATCTTAATATAAAAAAAAAATTTAGACGCCAAAAATTTGCCTCAATTCATTGTATATTTTTGATAAATCAGAAATGATTTGAGCATTATTTTGTTGAAGATAATAGCTTACATATCCAGCTAAACCCTCACCATCCTTAATCCAATCCAAGAAGGTTTTAATCTCACCTTGTAGTTGTGAATCTATACTAGAACCACCACCAACGTTAGTTGTTCCACCCGTAGTTGAAGTACCTCCAGTCTGAGATGCTTTTTGGCCCATTTGGGCACTCGTATCCATGTATGGTCCCGTTGTGCTCATTGTACCTAGTGCTCTTTGAACTTCCATCGCAGCTCCACGAGCATCCCCATCTGGCTGAAGATAGCAAAGGAGTTTATGCTCCTCATCTTTTGCTGCGCAAATACTTCCTTCACCTTTCAAAGATATAGCAACTAATCGTTCAGCCTCAATCTGCAACACCGAATATTTTACTCCAGAAACCATTATGAATTTAGCATTTTGGCCAACCCAACTTG
This sequence comes from Promethearchaeota archaeon, assembly GCA_019057975.1. Next base: position 11,059 of record JAHLWJ010000031.1, read on the forward strand.
ATACTACTATGTCAACATCTCCACTAATATCCCAATTATCTGTGGTATAAATAATTTCTTTACCTTTAATTACTGCTGCTGCTATAATGTTAGGATCTGATTGCATCAAATTAAATACTGCGGTTGCGGGATCTACTGGCATCTTTTTTTCCTTTTTTTTTTTGGTTATATAATAGCCTTTTAAAAATTAGCGAAATTACATTTTATTATAAAATAATTATAAACTGATTTTTTAAAAATTTATCTATAACTATTAATATAGCATTTTATTTCTTTTTTTTAATATTGATTTTTCCAAATTTTGGTTTATAATACAATTTATATTTATCAGAGTTAGCTTGACTTTTTTCTCGATATCCTAATTCAAAATTCAGTTTGTTTTTATCGAAATTTTGATGTAACCCATCTTGTTTTTTCAAATTATTAATGTGATCATTAAGATTTTTCAGGTTTTTAAACAATTTACCGCATGCAGGACAACTTGGTGACTCCTTTTCTAAAAGTCCTTTAGGTATTTTAACAATAACAGGAAAATCTGTCTTTACTTTTAGTTTTCCCCTAGTTTGCCGACATAAATGTCTTATCAATTTTCCATATGGGGGGTAATTAAAAAAAAGTTTACTTCCATGCCTGCACTCCCAATATAATACATCTGCACCACACCTTGAGCATTTTGTTTGAAAAGATCGAAGATAACAATGTTTTCCGTGTGTCTTATAAAAATGTCGCATTATATTAAGAGAAAGAACAAACTTATTAAAATATTTCGATCTAAGTCAATAAACAAAAATGAAAAAATGAGATTATTATTAATGGATAAATCCTCAAAACGCAAATATTTATATGTGCAAGATTGATTATGAGAATTAAAGAATAGAATTTTTAAAGGGTTCACTTTGGCGGATCTTTCAATACCTCAAAAAAATTTAAATTTATGCCCAGAATGTGGTAACAAAAATTTGATCTCTGATGATGCCCGCGGCGAGATAATTTGTAATGATTGTGGTTTAGTTTTAAGCCAAAGAGTCATAGATTTAGGTCCCGAATGGAGAGCATTCACTTCTGAAGAGGCAAATAGAAAAGTGAGAGTTGGAGCACCTACAACTTTAACTCTACATGATAAAGGATTAAGTACTATGATAGGTTGGAAAAATAAGGACGCTTTTGGGAAAACAATAAGTCCAAAAATGAAGGCTGAAGTCTATCGTTTAAGGAAATGGCATGTGAGAACCCGAACCAATAAATCTATTGATAGAAACCTAGCATATGCTATGAATGAATTAGATCGGTTTGCTTCACAACTAAACCTTTCTAAAGATATAAAAGAATCTGCAGCTCATATTTACAGAAAAATGGCTAATAAAAATTTAATCAGAGGGAGATCAATTGAAGCAATGTTGATTGCATCAATCTATCTATCTTGTAGATTAAATAATATACCGAAAACCTTAGATGATTTTATAGAATTTGCTTCAGTTGATAAAAAAAAGATCGCTAGATGTTATAGATTAATTTTAAATGAGCTTAAATTAAATATCCATGTTTCTTCTCCAATAAATTTCATCCCTCGATTTTGTGCTGATTTAAAATTATCCGGGAGGACTCAAAATAGAGCTGCATCAATTCTAGAACTTGCTGATATCCATCGAATTACTGCAGGAAAGGCTCCAACTGGTCTAGCTGGTGCAGCATTGTATGTTGCTGCAATACAAGAAGGAGAAAGGCGAACTCAAAAAGAAATCTCAATCGCAGCAGGAGTTACAGAAGCAACTATACGAAATAGGTATAAAGAATTAGTTAATCATTTGAAATACAATTTAAACGTTTAATAAAAAACTAGTATTATAAAATATGCTTAATTCATGTGTTTAATACTAGAGATTAAAAAAATAATTCTAACGTACCTTAATCCTTTTTATTACATCTGGTCTTTTTTTATATAAAATACGAAATCCACAATGAGAACATTTAATACCTGGAAGTGCGCTCAATTCTTTTTTACTTACTTCTTTACCGCAACTCTTTCTAGCACACACATATTTCATATTATATTCAAATATTTTATAATTAAAATATTTTTTGCTTAAAAACTGTAAATCTGAAAAAGTTTTATGAAAAAGAAACGAAATAAAAAAAAAAAACCTATATGTAGAGCGATTTTCTTTTATCATCTGTGTCTATAAGTTGGAGTGTATCAAGGTCTCTTTCTAATTGATCTTTTTTAATTTGAAGATTTTTTGTTATATCTTCAATATTTTCCAATGAATATTTCTTTTTAATTGGTAAAGTAAATGATTTTTTAAGCATTTCTAAAAGAGTAATTGATGCTCTTAAATCTGTAATATCTTCATTAATCATTGCCATATTATCTGTTTCGGCAAGAAAAACTAGACCATCAATGTTAAACTGTGCTTTTGCTAGTGTTGGAATTAATCCATTTGCACCTATTATCACCCCTTTCTGAATTTTTTGACAATTAGTTACAACTAAGTAATTTTCTAAGATTTCTCGATTTGTAGAGCTGGCAAATATTTTGGGAATTTTTGAATTAATTTTTCGACTGCTTATAGGGTAGGCACCCAGCGCAACGATTAGTTTGATCCCATAGTTATTAATTATTTCTGTAAGGAAATTAGAGATGCGATAAATTCCCTTAGGGGTTAAACTTTGAGCATCAGCAGTTATTAATATAATGTCTCTTAATTCATTAGGATCTTTCCAATACAATATTTCTGCCTTAGGGGCAGATAGTATACTATCGTCAACTATCGCTCCTGCTGGATAATCATCAAAAATGATATCCATTAAATTTTTAGCATTAAGTTGTCCTATTAATGAATCTAAAGCAAATTTTCCTACATCGGCAATTCCTGGCATTCCTAAAATGCATAATGGCTTTATGAATTGTTCCTTAGAAAGGTCGACATGTTGAATAACTCTTATACCTTCCATATATTAAACCTTCTTTTCACTAAAATATATCTAATAATAGGGTATTTTTATCAGTTTAAAAACGATGTATTATCCTAGTAGACACAAGAATTAGTGTAAAAGTAATATTTTCATATTATTAAAAATTAATTTTTTAGACAAAACCTAGATTAAGTAGCAAAAATATGATTTATTATCATAGAAAATCAGAAGATTAATGACCAATCTAATATATGAGTGTAAAATGTGTGGAACTTGTTGTCATGAGGCTCCAGGAGATTATGTAAAAAGAATTCCTATATATCCAGACGAAGCAGACACATTGATCAAAGTAGCAAAAAGTAGAGGTGTTGACTTCAAAATAATTGAAGATCTGGTTTTTCCAGATGTTATTAACGAGAAAATTTTAGTTCTCACGTATAAAATAAGGTTAGATAATGAATCGCAAGGATGTCCGTTTTATAATAAATCAAAGGGTTGCACAATCCAGGATGTGAAACCCCTAGCATGCCAAGCTTATCCATTAGCATTAAAACGTGAAGATGCTTTTAATTTTGCAATTTCTATTGATCCATTATGTAATTTTGTTATAGAGAATTATGATAAGCTAGAGAATGTAGATATAGAAAAATTAAGAGAGATATTTTCAGAAGAATACCCAAAAGCAGAAAATTTTTATCGAAAAAACAAGAGACTAATGTTTAAAATAAGAAAATTAGAGGTAACCAACCAAATTAAAATACCTCTTGAGATAAGTACGGAGGACTTTAATATCTACTTAAAACAATGGGAGCGTAAAGAGATCACTGTAAAATAAGGTAAACACATACTTTTCCTAAAAATAATACTTAAGAATCGGAAGCTTATATTACCAATTTTAAATCTTTAACCAGCTCTTTGAATTTGCTTTCTTCTAATTTAACTTCTTTGTAATTCTTAAGACCTTCACTTATTATTTGAGCTAATATGTGCTTACAATAATTTCTTTTTTTATTAACAACAACATTTTTGTAGAAATCTTGACAAGAACAAAATAATTTTGGATAAATTAAATGCTCTTGATTTGTACCCATAACCGTCCATGCGATCCTATTTGACGGTTCATAAATATATTTCGTGATTCCTCTCTTTAAAGATTCAATAACATCTATAGATTTTTCGGGAAATATACTTTCTAGGAATGATATAAATTCATCATCTAACATTTTCTTCTTTTTAGCTTCTTCAAACAGCTTCAATAACAAATCTGACATTTTCTCAAATGAATTAAAGTAACCGTCTTTAAATATACTATCGTTCAAAAATTAAAAAATATTCATCAAAATATTGAATAATATATTATATATCCCAACACGATATTTTCCAGCCATTTCTGGTGCTGAATTCTATTTCCAAAGGATGGCAGAGATCTTAACCTCGAGATATAATTATACAATAGATATTTTTACTTCTAATGCTATAGATTTTAAAGCTTTAAGGGATCACACAGGAAGATTAATAAAACCTGATAATAAATTATTCCATAAGGTAAATTCTTTGAAAATACAAAGATTTCCAATAAATTATAATATTTCAGAAGACGAGATTTATCAAAGCCTAAAAAATATAGAATCTTTTAATTCTTTAAATCTCAGCGATGATTGTGTAAAAAAAATTATTAAAAATGGCCCATATTTAGAAGATTTAATAGATTTTTTCATTGATAAAAAAAATAAAAATTATGATTTAGTCCACACAACATTTTTTCCATATTTTAATTTAATAATAAGCTTGCTCATTGGAAAAATTATGGATATACCTACGATTTGTACTCCATTTTTCCATTTTTCCAATCCGCGGTATTCAGATTCAATTTTAAATGAAATCTTAAACAAGTTTGACTATATAATTGCTTGTACACATATTGAAAAAAAGATCTTAGTTGATAAATTTAAAATTCAAAAGGAAAAGATAATTGTTATCCCAATGGGCGTGGATTATAAAAGATTCGAAAGTATCCATGAAACGCAATTAAATAGCTATTATTTTAAAGAAAACTTTTTTCATAAAAAGGAGAAAAAATTTAGATTAATACTTTATTGTGGATACAAGAATTATGAAAAAGGTGCTATTTCTATTTTAAGATCTATTCCTTATATTCTTGAAAAAATTAAAAATGTTTATTTTGTATTTATTGGACCTTCGACCAAAGCTTATAATTATGAATTGTCTAAAATTCAAAAACTCAAATATACTAGAATAATTAATTTCACTCCAGACAATTTAACTGGTTATTTTGATAAAAAAAAATTAACAGCTTTCAAAGAAGCTGACATATATTTAATGCCCAGTAGGAGTGATGCTTTTGGAATAGCCTTTTTAGAAGCATGGGCGGCGGGAACACCAGTTATCGGAGCGAGAATAGGTGCGACTCCTGAAGTAATAAGGGAAAACATTGATGGTCTTTTAGTTGAATTTGATAATCCCATAGATATTGCCCAAAAAGTTATCAAGCTACTAGAAAATAAAAAATTAAAAAAGAAATTCGGATTAGCTGGTCAGTATAGAGTTTCTCAAAATTACACCTGGGATATAGTTGCTGAAAAAACACATAATACATATCAAAGTTTATTAAAAACCTAAAGTTGATGAAAATATGAAGAACATTTCAGGAAATCCATACATAATAAGAAATAATGGAAAAGTTCTGATTGATTCAATACCATTAGATAAGATAATCGAAAAGTATGAGACTCCTTTACTTATCTTTTTAGAAAAAAGAATAAGAGACAATATAAAGTCCTTTATTAATATTTTCAATGAAGAATTTGAAAATTTTCAATGTTTCTATTCACTTAAAGCTAATTTCCTACCTGAAATCTGTAAGATTGTTTGTTCTGAAGGTATTGGAGCAAAAGTAGTAAGTTTGCCAGAACTTAAATTAGCATTGAAACTTGGATTTTCCCCTGATAAAATAATAGTTGGGAGCCCTTATTTACAAGATGCTCTTATAGAATTAAGCATTAAAAACAAAATTAGAGAAATTATAATATACAGTATAAAGGATTTAAAAAAAATAGATACTATTGCCCAAAAATTTAATCATGTTCAAAATATCTGTATTAGAGTAAACTCCCAGAAATATGAGAGTAAATTGGGTATTAAATTTGATGAAAATAAAATCAAATTGCTAGAAAAATCGATATCAACCTATGAAAATATCAAAATAACTTCAATATTATCGCATTTTGGTACCCAAATGAACAACATTGAACAATTTGAAAAAAACATAAAATCCTTAGTTTTCAATTTAGAATTATTATTAAAACATGATATTTTCTTTGAGAATGTAAATCTAGGAGGAGGATTTCCAGAAGCTACTGTTATGGCTCAAAATCAATTAAAAAAAATTGCTGAATTGATAAAACTCTCTTTCAAAAAATCTAATTTAAAATGTCCAAAGATAAGTTTTGAGCCTGGAAGATATTTTGTAGGAGATTCTGGTTTATTTTTATCAAAAATTGTTAAAGTAAGTGAAGATCGGTGGATTTTTATAGACATCGGAAATCATATTTGCCCTAAATTTGCACGATGTTCTTTAAGATTTTATAATGCCACTCAGATTGCTGAACCTCATAAATATAAAACCTCGATAGCTGGCATTATTCCTACTGATCAAGATGTTCTTGCAAAAAATTACTTCTTTACACGAGATTTAAGAGAAGAAGACAATGTTATAGTAACAAACACAGGTGCTTATTGTCTAACTTTTTCAAATCGTTTTCCTTATACCTTACCAATAATTATTCTTATTGAAAGAGGTAAGATTAAAAAAATATTTGATCCTAATTTTGACAAAGATTTTTCTCTAAATTAAGCTGAGATCAGAAAAAAGATTGTAATACCACAATAATACATTAATTCTAATTTTTTTATTATATCTTTTTTGTAGCAAAATTAGTTATTTGATTTATTATGGAAACTTTTATTAAAAAAGCGCGTAAAAGAGAAATAGTCAGACCACAAATTGAAAGCTTTGGCTATGCTAATATAAAAATTATTGGTTGTGGTGGTGCTGGAAATAATACTGTTGATAGACTAATGAAAATTGGAATAAGGGGTGCTACATGCGTAGCTGTTAATACTGATTGTCAACATTTAGATAGTGTCGAATCTCACGTTAAAATATTAATTGGAAAAAACTTAACAAAAGGATTAGGTGCGGGAGGAAATCCCGAGATAGGAAGAGCTGCAGCCGAAGAATCACGGGAAGATTTAACCAGGGTGTTAAGAGAATCTAATTTGGTTTTTATTACATGTGGTGAAGGAGGAGGAACTGGAACTGGAAGCGCACCAATTATGGCTGAAATCGCCAAACTGGAAGGGGCAATAGTTGTAGGAGTAGTAACTCTACCATTTGAAACCGAAATAGGTCGTATTGATAAGGCTAAAATAGGCTTAAACCTATTAAAACGGTATGTTGATACCTTGGTGGTAATCGATAATAATCGTTTATTAGAAATAGCTCCAAATTTACCAATAATCGAAGCATTTAGTGTTGCAGATGAAGTTTTAGCAACAATGGTTAAAGGAATTACAGAAACAATCTCGTTACCTTCCTTAATCAACCTAGATTTCGCTGATGTAAGAACTATTTTAAGTACGGGTGGAGTTGCGATTGTTGGTGTTGGAGAATCAAACAAGAAAGAAGGTCGAGTTGAGGATGCAATTAATGATGCTTTAAATACTCCCTTATTAGATGTGAGTATTGAAGGGGCAAAAGGAGCTTTAATTCATATATGCGGAGGAAATGATATGACACTTTCAGAGGCAAATTCTGTGGCTAAAAAGATTTCTGAAAAAATGGATGTGAATGATTCAATGGTTATCTGGGGTGCTCGAGTTTCAGATGAATATGATGGTTTTATAAGGGTTATGTTGTTGATAACAGGAATTAAATCTCCTCAAATTTTTGGTAGTGGTTATTCAATGAATAGGTCAATATATCCCACCAAAACAAAATCTTCAAAGCTAAGTTTGTCTGATGATATTTTCAATATTGGCGAAATTGCATTTGACTAGTCCTTTTTATATTTCTTTTTAAATTAAAATATACGATTAACAAATTCTCTCCGGAATTACAAAAAGAAATTGAAGGAGTTATAAAAAACCCCCAATCATGGAAAGATCTATTTAGTATTAAGCTTGAATTTTACTATGATGGATGGGCGATTTTTTTAAAAGAAAAGAATATTTATCCTCGTTGTATTGTTATCTTTAAATCCTATGAAGGTAATCAATTTTCTATTAAAAGTTTCGATGTCTATCTTCAAGATTATAAAAAGGAAGAATATCATGAAATATATTCAGTTGAAAATATAAAAATTCAGTCTGATCTAATAAAGGAATTAAAAGATGTAATTTATGGAAAAGATTTAGGAAATCAAGTTTTACAAATTTATAACGAAACATTTTCAGAATAAAAATTAGAATTCTGGTTTATATATTTTTCTAAATTCCTCTTTCTTCTTGTCGTTATATTTATTCTCTAAAAATTTTAAAACTATATGGTGAGGCATTCCTTTTATTAACATATTTATTGCTTTTCTGGCAATTTGTAGATTTTCATAAACAGCTATTACAGACACAGTTTTCCCATAAACAGAGACATAGCATTCTGTAAACCTTTCAAGAGCTTTTCGCATTTCTCCATTTCTTCCAATTATCCGTCCCTTAACCCTTTTTATATGTTTCTCTGATTTTCCCAAAATTGAAAAAAGATTAAATACTTCAAGGTCATAATCTTCTTCGAGTAATTTCATAGTCTTAATAGGGTTAAATCCTCTATTAATTGCATTAACTACTTTTTGAGCGGTGTAGACATTAAGCGGTTTATAGTTTGGGTCATCTAATTTTGGTAAAACTTCACAATCTCCTGTATTACTATCTAAATTGATTTTCACTCCAAGTTTTTCTTCAATCTCTTTCTTAATTTTTCCATCCGTTCCTATCAAAACCGCTATTCGATTTTTTCCGATTTTCAATATATCCACTTTAAATTGTTATATCTTCTAGAAAGATTAAAATTTTTAAACCTCAATATTAAGTACGTCATAATAAAAATCTGTTGGATCTGGAGTTTCTATTCCTAATTTATCAAAATATTGAAAAATATTTTTAATATCTCTTGCTAAATAAACCTCTGCTTTAGGGTGTTGGATAGCTACAGCTTGAGAAATGTCTATAACAACGGGACTTTGGTTATGATATAAGATATTGAATTCACTTAGATCTCCATGCACCAATTTAGCCTTTTGATATAGTAATTTAATAAAACTTAAAATCTCATTAAAGAGATTTAATGGTTCTTTAGGGTTTTTGATATCTTTCAAAACTGGAGCTGGTATAGATTCAAAACCAATATATTCCATTATTAAAATATTATTTCTAATAAATAAAGGTTTAGGAACTCTCAAATCTGCTTTATACGCTCTCTTAAGATTTTTAAATTCTTTACTTGCCCAAAGGAAGATAATTTTTGAAACATTGTGAGGAATTTTTTTAAATCTTGGATCTCCAATGATATATTTTTTCATCCATCTTGAGGTATTGCTATCAATTTTATAAATTTTAACTGCAACTTCCTTTCCATCTAAATCATATGCTAAATAAACATTAGCCTCTTTACCAGCAGAAATAATGCCCTCTATTCGTTTTAATGGCCCATTTACTAATATTTTATTTAGATGAAAAACAGTGCGTTCATCAAAAACAGATTCAATGACAGCTCTCTTCTTTGATTGGTCTATTCTTTTAATTCTTTTATAATCAATTTTTATTTTTTCTAATTCGTCAATACTAGTATTAAACCTTTTTTCTGATTCATCGTCTAAGAATTCTTCGTTATCCTCTTCAATCTCATCTTCGGGATCTTCCAATAGGTGCTCCTCTTTATTTTTTTATTATTATATTCTCATTAAAAAAGTAAGAATAATCTTTTATCAATTTAATATTATTTTTACTTTTTAGTATGATTTTGTTTTTTGTAATATTTTCTACTATAAAATCTTGATTATCTATCAGAATTATATCATTATGGGCTACAGGTAAAAACTTTATCAAAGCTTTTAATCTATATAGGTTTTTACCCTTCTGATTATCCCTTCCCACTAATTTTTTTGATCTTTTTAATAAAAAACGATGTTTTACTTTTAGAAATTTTGTTATATGATTCATTAACTCGTTTGTACTTAGATATAAATCTACCCCATATTTTTGATCTTCGATTTTTGAAATATATTGTCGATGGTCTTTATCAAAAATATTTTTAGCATATTTGTTTATTTCGATTAAAATTTTCTCAACTAACTCTAATTGACTCTCATCTTTAACTCGCAGTTGAATAATTGATATGAAGTAAGTACCACCTCGTAAATTAGAACAATTCCTGCATAGCATGTGATTTACATTTAATTTTACTTCTTGTTGATGATGGATATTTGTTGATCCCTTCAATCTTCCCATAACAAGTACTTCAACGGATTTTATTAAACCTGTTGAAGAATACACAATACTATCCTCGTTTGTTGAAAACAAAATCTCAACTTGCTCATTTTTAAGCAGTGATTTTAACAAAAATTTTTGAATAATCTCATGAAGTACAGAAAACAAATCATCCTTAGTAGGTTCAATCCAAACATCCTTTTTAGAATAACTACCACAATCAATACAAACATTCACAGAGAAGGTCTTAGGTAATTCAAATAATGGATTTTCTTCTAAATAACACTTAAGGCACATTCCAAAATGAGGAGAATCTTCATTTAAACTTTTTCCACATATCGCACAAAATCGATTTGGCATTAAATCATCATCTTTATAGCCATTGGTACCCCATTTATAAACCTAACCCCTTCTCTCTGTAACAATTTGCAATCAATAGCTTTCTCAATTATTTTTTCTCCTACTATATTGAAAAAGGGAGCTTGTTTCAAAATATCTATAGCATCTTCTATCCTAATTAATTTTCCCCCAAAAAATCGATTAGATATCTCGATTTTCAAATTACCCTCAATAAAGACCTGATTAAGAAATTCTTCATCACAGCATGCTATAGTTTCATATTCATCTCTAATGTGAATCTTAAGATATACTTTCATGAATTTATTATTATTTTGATTTTTTATTTTTCTTTAATTTCTTCTCTGGCTCCACAGGCAGTACATTTTAAATAAATTTTTTTACCCTCTCTTTGAATTTGGGTATCTGGTTTATTACAGATATTACATAATACATATGTTTTTGTATAATTTTCAATTAATCTATTTAAAACTTGCTCTTTATATTGACCCTTTAAAAATAACTGCTGTCCTCTTACCTCTCCCATTGTTCCTGCGCTCTTTAGGAAAATACCTAAAAAATGTCTTCTATCTCTATTAAGAGTACTAATTATTCTATTGAAATTTGTAATAAATGTATTTCTACTTTCTATTCTAAGTTCTACTTTAGGAGTTTCGAATCTTGAGGATTTTTTTACATTTTCTGGTATTTTTTCATACGCTTTCTCTAATAAATCCTCATAGTTATTTAAATCCATTATTAAATCATCTATTTAATTATTTTATAATTATTAAATAAATCATAAGAAAAATATTTTTCCTTTATTTAAAATAAAGTTTAGAATTTTAAGGTAATTTAATATGATTCAAAAATATCTTTGTCTGATTCATAAATTCGCGATTCTAAAATTAAATCATTGATATAGGATCTTAATTCAATATCCGGCATTTTTATTTCTTTCCTCAATTTCTCAAAATTTATTCCTTTACCATTAGTAGAATGTGATTCAATTACTGAGTATACTTTCTCTTTCAGATCATCTCTTTCAGCATAATTAAATTCATCCTCGAATAGATTATTAACATCAGAAAGAACTGGAATTTCCTGAGTATCTCCTGATTTAATACGATTTATTATTTCAGCATTTCTTAACAAAACAAAATTGGGTTCCTCTACTTTCTTAATAATTTCTATCCATAATGACATATATCCCCCCCTTTTGCTAACACGACCAACAACATCAACAATATCGCCAACATCATAAACACTATAACTTTCGGGATCAACTTTATCTTTATATGCTCTAATCAGACCTGTACTATCATCTAAACTAAAAATTAATCTTACATTTCCCTTTGACTCATCTTCTAATTCAATTTCAAATTCATCAGATTCTATTAATTTTTCATTCTTTTCTATTATCGTAGCGATTAGTCGGACTCTTTTAACTTTTCCAAAGATTGTTAGAAAAATATTCTCATTTTCGTCATATTTACTCTCTTCAATATGTTTTATCCAACAATGAATTGCCGGATTTCTTTTATAACTAGTTCTTTCACTCATTATGATTCAATAACTACTTTTGATACCTTAAAATCAAATTTTATTTAATTTAGAAATAATTATTAAAGGAGTAATAGTTCATTCGTCCTTTTTTCTATATTTTTATTATATACTACTTATTTCTCCTTAAAAACAATATTCTTAGAAATGGTAGCGGGGGTTCGATTTGAACGAACGATCTCAGGGTTATGAGCCCTGCGGCATAAACCAGGCTAGCCCACCCCGCTTTGAATAAATCTATGAGGTTACTTTGTACTGACATATACTTGTTATATATATTACAATATAAACCCCAGAATTAAATGTTTTACTTTTTAGAAGTACTAACTTTTAGTTTTATATTCTGAAGTAAAATTTGTTAATCATTAAATTTTATATGGAAAAAGTTTAACTTACAATTTTAATTACATAATAGAAGACCTACTATGATAATTAGAGCTATATGCCACTTTTAAATTCACCATTTTTTGATTTTTTTCTCAATCCTTGGTTTATCTTATCTTTAATCTTTTGGTTAATAGTCTTAGCGTTAGTTTATTTATTAAGAAAGAAAGAAGGTGCTGCTTATCTATTCTTCCCTTTGTTAGCAATGTTTA
>JAHLWJ010000243.1 GCA_019057975.1 Promethearchaeota archaeon
TATTTTAATAGGTGGAAGAGACACATTAGCCGTCGATGTTGTTGGGGCGAGAATTTTTGGTTTAACATTAGACGATGTTCCTCATTTGAACATTAAACTAGGATGTTTTTTTGTGATTTAGAGACTTAAATTAACAAGAACTTAACGATCATATTCATTAATTAATTCCACTTGATAATAATGCATTTCAATGGAACTATCTAATATATAATTTATTTGAGAAATTTCCGAAACATTTTTGAAAATATCTCCAATTGTATTTCTAATTTTTTGTGCTGTATCCAATTTCCTATTCTTGAGTCGAATAAAAGAATTTAGTAAGGGAGTAATTGTTTTTGCTTCATATTTATTAGATCTTAAATATCTTCCCTTTTCGTCTTTAGAGCCATAATATCCATTCAAAGTATCTAATAAATACATTTTTTCATCTTTATATCTTTTTGAAACAAATTCATAAGAATCATAAATTTCTTTCATCGATATAATATTCCATTTTAAGTCGGATAAGGATTTTTTTAATACCTTTAGTAATGTATCAATAATTTCTTTATCCTCGAAAATTAAAACATTGTCTTTATAATATATTATTGGATAAATGATATCGTAGATAGTCTTGAGTAAATCTCTGCAAAATACGAGATATGTATTTGCAAGTTTTATAAAAATTGCGTTATCGGGAATAATATTATGATATAATTTATTCCTCAAAATATGAAAAAATTTGATGAAGTTTCCTTGATTTTCCGTAATTATGCCTTTATCAGTTAGAATTTTGATTTTTTCATCAATATAATTATTTACTTTCTTTTTTTCTTTTTTATCAATTGTATTTTTAAGGTCTGACAAGAAAATCTTTCCATATAAGAGTAATTCAACTGCGTTATCTACTAAAATATATGCAATTCGTGGTCTTCTCCCATAAAGATAATTTTCTAAATCAATTCTAGCGCTAAAAAAAAGGTTTTTTTTAATCTTATTTTCATCAATATATAATAGATCTTCGGCCATCTCTAATTGATCGAAAACATCATAAATCCAATATTTCGCATATAGCTTAAAATCATCAAATTCTTCAAGTAACTCACCTTTGCAATGAAATTTTTCTTCATGATCTTCTGAATCATCTTCACCAAGCCTGTAAAGACAATTTCCACAATAATAATTATAATCTGGCATATCCTAAAAGTAAAATTTTGTAGTCCTTTCTCCTTGATAAATTATTAGTTGAAATACAAATAAATAGTTGATTAGTACAACCTAAAAGATTATAATCTAATTACTAAATAATTAGGTCTAAAAAGATAAACAGATGATTGTTATTTCCTGTTCATAGTTAAGCTTCCATGGATCCAAGATAATGATTTTGGATCTTTTCCTTTTGAATAAGGTATTTTTGGGTTTTTTTTAATAATCTCTGAATCAATTAAAAATATAAATTTACAAATATCACACAAACTTTGAATAATCTTCTCAAGATTGATTGGTTCAATTTTAAAAAGTGAGTGTTCTGCGCCTTTATGTACTATTCCATTCCTTAATTTTATGTATCCCGTTTGTTCTTTAGAAAATATCCTCTCCCAAATCCTTTCGTCAATATAGTGTAATTCTATATCAAATAATAAAAATGCTTTCTTGAGTTTTTCTTTTCGTTGAAAGTCTAATATTTCTGGTAAAATCCAATAAAGTCTGACTTTTTTAAGATCATCAGGAATCGTATCTTCAAATAAAATATTTATTCTTAATTCATTTAAGAAATCATTTAATTTCTTAATATTAAAAGAATTTAAAATCCTTATATAGGAAAGAGACTTAAATATATCTGTTAAATATACTTCAAGTGAAGTAATTATCTGTATAATAAGCATCTCACATATTAAATTATATTTTATATCATCCGTTTTTTGATAATTTACTATATCAGAGAAGAGCGACAGTGTTCTATTAATATTTAAAATAAATTTACCGAAAATATGTGTAAAATCATTTGGGGGCGATTCAAATGTGTAAAAAAGACTTGATTTAGAATATTTTAATTCTGTAAGTCCAGTAATATTATATTTAAATAACTCTTTACGTAATTTTTCTTCATTGTAAATCATGCAATATTCAATTTTTACTTTTTAATAATCTTAATATTAGCTATATCTCTTCTACAAAATAAATCTAGCTGAAACTGCAAAAGCGATATTAAAACTATCCAAGATGACCGTTTTTGATTTAGTATCACTTTCCACCGAAGAGTTAATGTCCCTTATTGATAGTGCTAAGGAACACGGCAGTACCGCTTTAGTTCCATTGCAATAATAAAATTAAAACATTTTTTTATTACTTCTTCTTATTTTATTTACCTTTTTGTAAAAGAAAAATAATGTTTTATTAATAAGATGGTTCAATAAATTTAATAATGGATTTTGAATCAAAATATTTTGAAATAAGACAATTCTTATCGATTTCTGAGCTAGAATTTAACTTGAATAAAAAGATTGATGAATATTTTGATTCAGATAGTCTCAAGATGGAAATTTTGAGTCAAATTACCCAATTTATCTATTATTTTTCAATTTTTAAGAATATAAAACCTTTTATGAATTCTGTATATTACTGCATTGAAACTACTTTAGATCTTAGAGTTGAATCCGCAAGTGATTTTAAAGAGCTTCTAGTAAAAAACGCTTTGATGAAATTTGTTCAAGAATATATTGATTACTCTCAATTAACACAAAAAAGACAAGTAATGAAACTTTTATCAGATTCATTTGAGAAACTTCAAATTCAGCCTATAATTATTAATTTAGGGTTACTTCTTAAACCTATGTATCAAGACAAGGATTATCTTGATAGAGCAAATAAGAATAAGGAAGTAAAAATCTCTTATTCCCTTCTTAATGAGATTGAAATTAAAATTAAGACCATTATTGATGGATGGTTGAAGGTTCAAGCTATTGCATTAAACAATCAAGATGAAATTAAAAAAGAATTGGAAAAAAAATATGAGGATTTAGCGAGTAATTTTAAAATTACTAAAGGCTCTGATATGTACAAAAAACTTTTCAAGGAAATAATGGAAATGCTCTCTATGAGACTTACCATGATTAGTTTAATGGAATCGATGTCGGACGATTCATTTGAACCTATCCCAATAAAATAAATTCCTTACTCAAAGTTCTGATTGTTGTTCCATTCCATAATTCTATGCTTTTAAAAATTGGAATAATTTGAACATTTAAGATATTGAAATCTATTAAATCTTAGATAAGTAAATTATTAAATACAAATTTTGATATTATATTTAAAAAAAACAATAATTTACTCCTAGTGTGAGAAAATTGGAAGAAAACGATAAACCTTTAACCCCCGAGGAAATAGAGAAACAGAAAAAGATCGTAGATGACCTATATAGAAAAGAAAAAGAAGATAGAGAGAATTACTTCAAGAGTTTCGAGGAAGAACGAAAAATTGCTTTTGAAGAGAGCAAAGATCTTATATCCTCATTAATATCAGAGAAAAGTTTCATGAGAGAAAAACAAAGAGAAAAAGATTTAATAAGAATGGAGATCAAACCTGAAATCGAAAAAGTTAGTGAAGCGATTGAAAAATCCATAAGTGAAAAAGCTTTTATGAGAGAGAAACACAGAGAAGAAGATCATATAAGGATCGATCTAAAACCTGATATTAGAGGGGTAGGTGAAGCAATAAGTAAGACTGTTGACGATAAAGCTTTTTTAATTGATAAAAAGAGAGAATCTGATGAACACAGAATGAAGATCAAACCTAACATTGAACATACAGGAGAAGTAATTAGTAAAAATATTGATGAAAAAGCTTTTTTAATAGAAAAAAAGAAAGAGAGCGCTTCGGTATTGCTAGATTTAAAACCGGACACGCAAACTGCAAGCAATGCAATTAGTAAATCCATAGAGGAGAAGTCTTTTTTAAGAGAAAAACAAAGAGAAAGCGATCTCAGTAGAATGCAGATCAAACCAGACTTTATGAAAACGGGTGAAGCAATAAGCAAAACTATCGCTGAAAAAGCTTTTAGGTTTGAGAAAAGAAAAGAGACCGAACAAAAAAAAATGGAAATACATCCAGATATTGAAGGTAAAGGAGAGGTAATAAAGGCAACGATTAACGAAAAAGCATTTAGGATTGATATGGAAAAAGATAAAGAACGAAAAATAAAAGAGTTGAAACCAGATATTACCAAAGCCGGAGAATCTATTACTAAATCTATTGGAACAAAAGCTTTTCTACGCGAAACGCATAGAGAAAAGGATTATGAGAGAATAGATTTGAAACCAGATTTCTTAAAAACTGGTGACGCTATTAGCGCTACAGTAGCTGAAAAAGCTTTTAGAATGGATAAAAGTCGCGAAATTGACGAAAAAAAACGTGAACTCAAACCTGAGATAAAAAAAACCGCAGAATTAATAAGCCAATCTATACAAGAAAAAGCTTTTTTACGAGAAAAGCACAGAATCGAGGATTCTAAACGGATGGAAATAAAACCAGACATAACTAAAGCGAGTCAAGCTATTAAATCTTCAATTGACGAAAAGGCGTTTAGAATTGAGAAGCAAAAAGAGATGGACCAAAAAAGAATGAAATTAAAACCTGACTTTGAGAAATCTAGCGATGCCATTCAAAAAACAATTGGGGAAAAAGCATTTATAATTGAAAAACAAAAAACACGCGATTCAGAACTAACAGAACTTAAACCAGATATTAAAGGTATTGGCTCTTTAATCGAAGGAAAGATTGAAAAAATTGAACAGAAGAAAAAGGACGAGAACACTACTTAAAGGTTGAAATCTTCTTTACTCTTATCTAAAGCTATAATTGGACATCAAATCTGAATAAAGTATTTAAATTCATATTTTCTAATCTTTTTTTATATTGTAGAATTGAAGGATCTACGTTTCCATTAAAATTCCTTATTGCAGATTCGAATCTATAGTAAAAATCTTCCATAATTTGATGTAAAATTACTCTCTCTACTTGTAAATTGGTTTTCTTCGAAATCGCAATCACTGATAATCTCCCTCTCCTTTCGTATAAAATTCTACTCTCTTTAAAATTCACTTCTTGAATCTCATCGTTCATTGATTCAGGTTTAATCTCACTTATAAAAAGATTAAGTGCGTTAAGAAACCCACTTATCAAATCTTCATGAGAAGAAAATTTCGTGTTGTCCGTATATTTTTTGCTAAGCAGTAAAGAACCGCTTACATTGTCTAAGAAGTAAATCGCGTGAAAACGATTATCGTCTGAATTAAATTTTTCTACATTAAATCCGTAAGTTCTTTCTATATTTTTATTAATCCATTTGTACGACATCTTTCGACTACTTTCTAACCTAAAACTATTTCTAATAAAAAATGAAAACGATTACGATTTAAAATGTAAATATTATCTTAGTGACATCTAAATACTTTTCAAAAAAAACTAAAAATTTAAAATAAAATCATTTTATTATTAGACATATACTCTTCTTATCACATTTTAATTTTTGATGAATATGGGTGTAAATAACAACTACGGAAAACAAAAAAATAAAATTTCTATTGGAAAAATCTTATCAAGAGAGGATTTTAATTCTACTCTTTTCCCAGAAGAAGTTAAACTGGAAATCAACGAGGCTCCTTATTACTTGTTAATTTTCATTTCTCGCGAAGATTCAATAAAAATTAGCTGCTTTCCTACTAATACGAATGATATAAAAAAAATTCTAATTAAGTTAATTGAGTTCTCGCCCGATCTAGTGAAGGGAATATCGACCATTCTTAACGAGCTTAACTTAAGTAAAGACATCCTCCATACTACAGGAATTTGTTATGAGCTAGAAAATTGCTTCTATGAAACCTATCTGTTAGGAGACACTCTAAAATCGGGGACTATGTCTGTAGATGCTATAAAGGAAAAATTTCTCGCAATTGAGAAAATTGTCAATGTCTCAATAGAAGATATTCCTATCCATAATTAATAAACGTCTCATAAAATGAGCGATAAAAAAACACCCCCACCCCCAACCCTACCGCCCTCTTTTACAGTATCAGATAATTTCTGTCTGTTTCATAAAGGCGGTTTGTCTGAAGATATTTATACTTGTCCTAAGTGTAAAACTATATATTGCCTAGAATGCGCAAAAAAAGCTCAGACTGATAGGAAATCGTGTATTAAATGTAAACAGATTGTTTTATTATAGTTTTTTTATATCCTCGTCCTCAAGTGAACCAGTTCTTATTGAACTCAAACTACGCCACGCCTTCCAAAAAATTAACCACAATATGATAAATATAAATAGAGTTGTAGCGAAAGTGTAACCTCCAATAAATAGGTCCACAATAATTAAAAAGGGAATCCCCGCAATCGCAAATCCTATCAAATAACCATATCCCCAATACCTGTTAACTAAGGCTATTATAATTCCCGGAACCATCGTCGTGAATATGATTGAAAGAAACGCTAAAACTTCAATTGAGCGAGGAGCATCTTGTATATATGTCATATTTACCCAAGATGCTATAAAACCAATTATCACGAAGGAAAATGTCCAAATATTTAAACGTAAATCTTTCTCAGCCTTATCTCGTCCGTTTCGATTTGATTCTGATACTGTTTTTTTCTTCATCAATGTCACTTCTTACCGCACATAAAAAATAACTCTTTTAAGTTGCTAAAGATAATTCTCATTATAAAAAATAATTGACGATTAAATAACTGGAAATTAGGAAAATTTTATTTAGAAAACGGTAGAGTTCATTACATTCCGACAAAAGTTTCAAAATATCGACAATTCTTTTAAATAAGACGAAAGATATTAGTATAATAAGATAAAAATTTATATGTGTAAAACATATAATAATCGTTGAAGATA
>JAHLWJ010000244.1 GCA_019057975.1 Promethearchaeota archaeon
ATGGATACTCTTGTAGATCCTAACCTTGAAAAACGCTTTAAAGAATTTAGTAAATAATTTGAAAAGATACTTTAAATACAAAATTTTCTTATTTCTTTTTTATTATAAAATAGCTTGTATTACTATAAATAAATCAATTTCTTTAGTTTTCTATATAACTTATCCAAAGCTCTTGCCAAAATTCTTAATAATCAATTTTAAAAATAGTATAATAGTGTAAAATTATAATTTTAACAACTACTCACTGGTTAATAGGCCCTTAATCATTATTAATAATATATCTACCAATTCCTCATCCGTTCCATAAAAATTTTCAAAAATTACATGCGTATATATAAGACTATTTATAACTCTTCCAGCAATAGAAAATAATTTCTCAGGTTCCTTAATATTTGGATAAAATTTTAAGATCACATCAGTAAATTGCTTCTTAAAACGAGTTTCTTGGGATGTCATAAGACTCTCTAAATCGTTCATAACTTTTTTGTTTGTAAATAATTCTATTTCAAATCCCTTTATTATTGGTGCAAATTGGCGATATTGCTCTATTAATTTTAGTAAATAATCGCTTAGTATTTTTGGATCGCTTAATTCTCCAATCTTAGAAAAATCAAAAGTTTCTATAAATTTATTACCATATGAAAGAATTATTTCATATAATATTGATAATTTGCCATTTGGAAAGTGGTGGTATAATGTTCCAACACTCATTTCTGCTTTTCTAGCTATTTCTCTTGCGCTAATTGCATTATACCCTTTATTTACGATTAATTCTTCAGCAACTTGTTTAATTTTATCCTTACCTTCAATAGGACTCATTTTTTTAAGAGCGTGAATAATTATCCATATTTATTATAGTACTAAGTTATAAGTTTTATTTAAATTTGTCGAACACTGATCGACAAGTTTTTATGTTTTATTTAATGATTCATATTAATCGAGCAATGATCGATTTAATCAATATTTTTTCTAAAAAATAGTATACATTAGTAAATTAAACATACAAGGATTGGGGTAATTAAGAATTTGGGTGTAATACTAAGGATCGCATTACGAAATATGAAAAGACGTAAAGTACGCTATATTTTAACGACAATTACACTTGTCATTAGCGTCGCCTTGTTTGGGGGTGTAATGATCGTCTCGGATTCATTCGAGATAATGATGTTAGGCACAATAGATCAACAAATGGGCACAGCAGACATTCTCATTAAACCTGCAAATAGTACTGATGGTTGGTTTGATCCCAGTGAAATTGAAGATGAAATTGGAGATATACAACACGTTGATTCGCTAGCTTTCAGAATCTCTGGTTTCAATCTTTATATTAGCGCAACAAACGCTGGAAATCAAGTAGATAACAGTACTAGAACCGAGATATATGGCATTGATCATCAAGATCCAGATGAAGGTAAATTAGGTGCGAATCCATATATCGTAGATTCAGTCGGAAATGGAGAATCGGTTGAGAAACTTCTTGAATATATTGATCCAATTAACAATGAAAAAGTTTTAGTTATTTCGGAAACATTAAAGATCCAATTAAGGAAAGATCTTGAAGCAGGTGATAGTGTATGGATTTATCCTGTAAATGGATCAGAGTTAGGGTACAACCCTTTAGATACAGGAACATGGCTTGAATATACTGTAGTTGCTATCATACGAGACATTGGCGAAGGACGCGATTTTGATTCAGAATCATTAGGTTTTTCAACAAATATAGGGGGACCAGGGATATTTGCAAATATTAATAATACACATGAACTTGTAGATGGTACTAAAGATCATTCCGGTGAATTTAATTTAGGAGTTGTGGGTGTTGACGATATATACAGCGTTTCATCAGTTACCGAAGAAATTTCAACATATCTAGATTCACTTAATGATGATAGAGATTGGAGAGCCAAAGATTTAAAATCAGACGATTTAGAGATGATAGAAACTACAATGAGTACGATGAGTACTATGTTCTTGATGTTTGGGGTTATTGCATTAATACTTTCAGTTATTTTGATGATGAATATCTTTAACATAATTAAAAAAGAACAAGAGTACGAAACAGGAATGTTTCAAGCAATAGGAGCATCTAAATCTGAAACATTTAAGATGTTCTTAACTCAAGGTACAGTAATGGGGGTAATTGGAACGTCAATTGGAACACTCCTTTCGTTACTAATATCGCAGGTAATCTTTACAGTAACCATTGAGGGAATTAAGGGTATAACATCGCAATTAGGTGGATTTGCAATTTCGGAGTTTCAAATTGTTTTATATCCATCAACTTTGATACTTACATTTATAATAGGACTAATTTCTTGCCTTATCGCTTCAATTTACCCTAGTTGGAAAGCAACTAGAAAACCAATTATAGAATGTTTAAATCCAATCGAAAAAAAGACTAAAAGGGAGAAAAAGCATTATTGGAGAAGACTACTTTTCTTTCTTTTAGGAATTTTGGTTATTGTCTATGGTTTTTGGCTCACATTTTCATCTTCTGGAACAGCCGAGTTTGATTTTAGTGGAGCTGGACTACCTGGAGGAAGTGACACTATGATAACATCGATGTTTTCCCCTATATTAATCTTATTCGGGATTATTTGGATAATAGCTCTTAGCATAAAACCATTTAATAAAATCTTTGTATTCTTGTTTTCTTTCTATCTTCGGAAGACAAGATTATTAACTGAAAAGAATATATTACGACATCGGAAGAGAACGACTCTTACTTTTGTAATGATCGCTTTGACAACTAGCTTTCTTATAGGAATGAGCGTTATGATGGATTCTATAAGCGCAGGGGTGTTTACTACTGTTGATGGCTTTATGGGTGCGGATATTCGAGTATATACATTTAATACTCCCCAAGATTTTGAAGATGGGTTAATAATCCAGACAGGAATAGAAGATGTTATGGGTGTAAGTCATCAAAATGTACAAGTTCAAATAGAAAGTGACTGGATTGGCCATAGCTTACGTGATACTGAATATAATAGCACTATTACCATAAATGTATTAGACACAGCTAAGGTTAAAAAACATCTGACTACGATTATAAATTCCCCTAGTACAATGACTCTTGGTGCAATGATGGATGAAATCAAAGATGGTAATAATATTATTATAGATGAAAATTTTGCTGATGATTATAGCATTGAAGTAGGCGAAGAAATATCTGTAAAATTTTCCCTAGGTCTTAGCTATGCAAATTTAACTGCAATTCTTAATGCTAATGATTATAATGCACAAGAAGATACTATTGTAGTAAATATGAGTGTTATAGCGATAATTAGTAGTCTTCAAGGATTTTCATCTCTTGATATCCTTGGATTTCAAAGCGAAGGTAAAACTTATAACATGTTTATATCTTGGGAGAGTTATGGGGAAATTGCAAATAAAAACCTACCTGGTGGAGGAACTGATATGGTATTCAGACAATTAACGCAAACTGGGAATCCAATGTTAGATTTGGTTCAGGCTAATTGGTTTAATTTCTCGACTGTTGAAAATATACTTGATAGCATTAACGGAATTGATTACTATACAACAAGAATGGATTATCTTACACTTACATCATTTAACGCCTCAATACTTGACTATACAACCTCGGTCACAGGAATTCATACAAATTCAAGCGGAAAACTAAAATCTGATTCTTATTTTGGAAATAATATTCTTGTTAACAAAAGTTCTGGATTTCCTGGAGAAACAATGGAAGAGCTTCTAAACACTACGCAATATGTATGTGTAGTTGATGAAACATTCATGAAGCTCAATCCTACAATACAAATTGGTGATAATATAACTATTTTTCCACAAGAATTTATATTAGATAACATTTACGCAGGAAATTTTCCATATATTACGGCAATTGATTTGAATAATTATTCCGCAGTATCAGGTAGTACAGCTGATTTATTACTCTCTGATGATATATACCTATCAATTGTGAGTAACCAGGAGTGGCTTGCGTTTAATCTTACAACAAGTTTGCTTACACCAAATATTTATAAGGCTGTCAATGTTACAATTGAAACATCAGTAAATTCTACTGTTGATGAGCTTGATTTGGAAGCATTTAATATTTACACTGATACATTTGAAAAATTAGGCTCCATAAATAACATTGTTGAAGCAAATAATTCTTTTACTTTCGATTTAAACCACTATTATGTTGATCCAATGAATAATATCAAATTAAGAATAGTAGGTCATAATTCCACCTTTAATAATAACTATAATTTAACAATTGATAGTCTAAAATTTGGAGTAGCTAGATCCTCTTATACACTAAATACCTCAACATGGCCAAAATTTGAAATCATTGGAATTATAGAAGCACCCACATTATATAATACCGAAAAATACAATTGGTTTGCTGGTTTTGAAACGGGTTATGATATTAGTGGAAATTCAATCTATTTAAATTACGAAAAAACCAGAAATGTTGTATATCCTGATTCTAGAGGATCCAATTATTCTAATGATGTGATAACTTCGGTGTTGGTTCACTGTGATCACCCTGAAAATATATCAACTTATAAAGACTTGTTATTGCAAGATCTCTACATCACGGCAGGGGGAGATTGGTCAATTTTAGATATCAAAAGCTTTTATCTTGCAATTAGGACTAATGTTTATGACTGGTTTGCTTGGGTAGAAGAAGGAGTAAACGATGAAGATGTTTCAGAAGAATTAATTAATTTCATCCAAGATCGAGGTTATCTTGTTCTATTTTCGTTTACCAAATCTTTTGTTATTTCCAGTTTTAGTACTATAATTAATTTAATGAGCTTCATAATGTATGGATTGCTTATCTTTTCTATAATAATAGCCATGATTGGCCTTACTTTACACAGTTTACTTACAACAATGGCACGCAGAAGAGAGATTGGAATGCTGAGGTCGATAGGTCTAAGTAAAAAAGGCGTGATACGATCAATTTCTGGCGAAACATTAATTTTAGCTCTTCTGGGTGTAATTACCGGTATATTTGGGGGGTTAATTCAGGGGTCTCTAATGGTCAACGCGATGCCCACAGGAGGATTCCTTACGGTTACGTGGACGATACCTTGGTTAATGATTTTTAGTGTTGTAGCAATAGTTTTAACTACTGTAATTCTGGGCTCACGATATCCGGCAAAATGGGCAGCAAACCTGAATATAATAGACGCGGTGAGAACACGGTGATTGATTTAAATAAACTTGAAGAGGTTCTAAAGGTGTCAATTAATGAAAAGAGTGAAGAAAAGTGAGGATGAATAAAGAAAAAAAAGCAACGGCAAAAGCAATTAGAATTGATCCCAATATAGTTCTGATTGTAAAAGATCTCACCAAAACTTACACTATTGGTAATTCCACAATCACAGCTCTGAACAAAGTTAATCTTACAATTAGGAAAGGTGAATTTATTGCCATTGTAGGTCCATCTGGTTCGGGGAAAACAACTTTGATAAATTGCTTAGGTGCACTTGATTACCCAGATTCAGGTAAGATTATATACAATGTTAATGCTGAAGGAATGGGACTTGATATAATGCTAATGACCAACAAGCAACACAAAAAAATGCGATTGAAAAAGATTGGACTAATTTTTCAATTCTATAATCTTTTTCCAATTCTTACAGCATATGAGAATGTGGAACTTCCCATGGTTTTAGATAAAAAGGATTCGAATTTTCGAAAAGAAAAAGTTATTAATCTTTTAAAGCGGGTTGGATTAGAGGAAAGGATGGAACACCTTCCAACCCAGATGTCTGGTGGAGAGCAACAGAGAGTCACGATAGCAAGGGCTTTAGTTAACGATCCCCTTATCATTCTTGCCGATGAACCTACTGGTGAGCTTGACACTGAAACAACAACCAAAATTATAAAAATTTTCCTTAGTTTAAAGAGTACTGGGGAATCAATTATAATGGTTACCCATAATAGAAGAATTGCAGAAGTAGCAGATAGAATTATAACGCTTACTGATGGAGAATTTATTAGTGAAAAAATTGGAGGAATGCCAATTGAAGAAATTTATAAATCCTAACTTGGAGGTATAAGAAATGGGGAAAACTAAAAATAAGAGAGAAATTCAGTTTTTAAATTCGGTACTTCAAGAAATCAAGGACCACGAATCAATAAACCCTGATACAATGATCCAAACTTTTGATTTAACTAAAGTTTATAATATTACTGAAGGGATTGAAATTAGAGCCTTAAATGGTGTTAGCATAGATATTAAGAAAGGTGAATTTGTTTCAGTTATGGGACCATCAGGTTCCGGTAAAACTACCCTTTTAAATATGATTGGGGCTCTCGATAATCCTACAAGTGGGGTTGTATACATTAATAGAACAAATGTTGCTCACATGAATGATATACAGCGCACAAATTTAAGACTTAAAGAAATTGGTTTCATTTTTCAGTTTTATAATTTAGTACCAGTGCTTTCAGCTTATGAAAATGTGGAGCTTCCTATGCTTTTCGCAGGGAGAACCAAGCAAAAAATTGAAAGAAATGTTAATAAATTTCTAGAGCTCGTAGGCTTAAGCGAGAAGAAAGATCACCTTCCCTCAGAGCTTTCAGGTGGGGAGCAGCAAAGAGTCGCAATCGCACGAGCTTTATGTAACGAACCTTCCATTCTAATCGCTGATGAACCAACGGGTGAACTGGATACTAAAAAGGGTATGGAAATAATTAAATTACTACGAGAACTTAATTTAGAGCTTAATCAAACCATCTTAATGGTCACTCATGATCCTATGGTCGGTGCTCTTGCTGAAAGAATGTTTAAAATGCGAGATGGAAAGATTATCGATACAATAATCAAAA
>JAHLWJ010000245.1 GCA_019057975.1 Promethearchaeota archaeon
ATTTTTTACTATTTATCAAAAGAAGAATTATAATGTTCCTATAAATTGAAAGATATTTTTTTAATGAATAAAATCATCCACACAAAAATCCAATATATGACGAATTGATAAATTTAACTTAGTTATCTCCAGGATAATACATTTTTGTTTCTGGATATTTTCAACATTTTTAAATAGGCATCTTCTAAATCTTTTGCATCAACAGATGTTATTAAATCTTGGGGTTTTCCCTCTATTAGTAAAGTCCCATTATTAATAATTCCAATTTTATCACATAATTCTTCAGCAGTATCGAGTAAGTGAGTACATATAAAAATAGTTTTATTTACTTTTTTCGTTAAATCCAACACAAGATCTTTAACTGTTCTGCTCGTTTCGGGATCTAAGTTTGCTGTAGGTTCATCCAAGAATAGAATCTCTGGATCATGTATCAATGCTGCACACAACCCTATTTTTTGCTTCATTCCTCTTGAAAGCCGCTCAATTAATTCATTTTCTTTATTAGTTAGGTCAAATAAAACTAATAATTCATTTATTCGCTTAGCATTCATTCTTGGAGTAATGTAATACAATTCACCTACAAATTCTAAAAACTCTCTTGCGGTGAGTTTTTCATACAAACTTGGTGATTCAGATAAATATCCACAATTTAATTTAACTTCCTTCTTTTGAGTGATAATATCAAAATTCTTTACTTTCGCATTTCCACTACTAGGTTCAATCATCGAATTAAGCATTTTAACAGTTGTGGTCTTTCCCGCTCCATTTGGTCCAAGAAGTCCATATATTATACCATAGGGCACGTTTAGATTCAAATTTTTTACAGCAAGTGTTTTACCATAATTTTTAGAAAGATTCTGAGTGATTATAGCAAGGTTGTGTTCCATCTTTTATATCCCGTTTTTGTCAAATATAAAATAGAAGATTGTTAATATTAAATTAAATTTAAAAATTATATCAAAAGTTATTAATGTAATATATGTATAAGAAATAAATCTTAAAATAATGTTTTGCTATAGTTCTAATATTATTATTTTAATTCGTGAAGAATTTAGTTAACATTATTATCAAGCTTAATTTAAAAGCTTACTAACCATTATAAGATATCTTTAAATAGATGATGTGTTATAATATACTAAAGTAATTTGACAAAAATTAAGTTAGTTAATTATACAAGGTAATTAAAATGCGAAAAGTAAAAATTGCAGGTGTTTTATTAATAGGTAGCCTTATTTTAATTTCAATTGCAAATATCACTATTGCGCAGGATTCTAGTTATGTTGGTATTTCTGAAGGCGATGAATATATATGGGACTTAGGACTAAATAAAGAAGGAGTCATTTCTCTAATAGATGATTCTGAAACATTAGCTCAAGAATTATTAAACAATATATCGACGTACGATCTAGGGGCCTATAGCGATTTAAATGCATCTGAAGCTATTTTATTAGGATTTGAAGATTCTTTTGAACTAATAAACGATATATTTCCTCCGGGATTAATACCTGATGATTGGAAAACTCTCAATGTTTCAACATTCTACGAAAATTTAATTGATACAGTTGTAGAGACACTTAATAGTTCATTTTTGTCAGGTGAAATTCCTTATGATTGGAATTCAGAAACCATCGTAGATTTTTTCGATCACGTGATTGAAGGATTAAATAAAACAGTTCCAGGATTTGAAGATCTAACATTAGCGGAACTCTTAGAAACGGTAATAAATATCGTAAATGATAACATTCCCTGTGAATTACTTCCAGAAGGATGGGAGGACATGACAATTTCTGATCTTATTGAAATAGTTCTTGGTAAACCGCTCAATTTTGTAAATACAACAATTCTTCCCGGAATGATTCCTTCTGATTGGTTACACATGGATTTTGCTCCATTATTGCAGAATATATTTCCTATTCTTCCACAATCGTTTATAGATTTAATTAATGCAAGCTACGCGGGGTATTATGATGAAGGTATCTTTACATACTTTGATCTGAATGTTCAAGGTTTAAATTATTCGTTAGGTGGACTTATTCCTGGTAATTGGGGAGATTTAACGATATCAGAGCTAGCACTTCCATTTTTCTTCGGTTACGAAGATTATAATGTTTCATATATTTTAGATGAGTTATTTGAGGCTTTAAATAGTTCAGCTCCCTTTGATTTATATTCGGTGAATATGAGTTATCTAATTAATATGACAATATATAGTATGACTTATGGTATGCCTATTGAACAACAATCTGCACCCATAATTGACTTATTAAGGGACCAAACGAACAACTTGTTATTGGCTATGAATGCAACCTATTATCCCTCAGGAATGCTTCCAGATAATTGGATGAGTTTAACAATTGATAATTTAAGAGATTATTATGTAGATCAGGCTCAAATATTGTTAGACCAGTTAATGGTTGAGGTTGATAGCTTTTTATACCAATTTGAATTACTTGGTGGATTCCAAGATTTTGGCCTGAAAGCTATAATAGATTATATAGGAGATGAAATAGCGCTTTACCCTGGAGGTCCTAAAGGGGCACCTATAAATATTACAATCCTGTTTAAAGTTCCGTTGAGTGATTGGGTAAATATAACAGATATAATAGGAATTAATATCTTTCAATATTACCCAATATATATTTTAAATCCAACAACATTTTCGGTAGATGCTGGTGCTTTAGTCGAACAATTCTTGTCAACAGGAGGATTATTCATTGGAAAAGGTTATGATTGGAGTGGTATTGTCACAGAATATGAAATTCCTGGACCTGCTTCCGGCAAATTTATTAATTTTGATATGGATTGGACTGATAATGGTGTATTAAATCATTACCTGTTAGAATATGGTGGACAAGAAGTTGCATCTATTGTACTACAAACAACAACTGGACCCGAATTAATTTCAGGCTATAATCTTTTAATATTTACGGGGATTACACTATTTTCAATGGGCGCTTTACTAATTTCAATAAAGAAGAAGAAAACAAAATTTTAATTTTTTTTTTTTAATTTAATTTTTATATATTTTACCAAAAAAACATTGAATTAAAGTATGGAATATATCAGTGCAATATTTTTTTTATTGGTTCTAGTAGGTATTTTGTGGAAAATGAAAGCAGATTATTTGTTTGTATTATTTAGCTTTGCTGCATATTTATTTCTATTATTTTATATAGTTAAATATAATCCTTCAGGTTTGTTCTTATCAGTACTTAACCTTGTTATAATTAATCCGTATGGACTTTTTATGTTCCTTTTTGTATTCATAGCTCCCCTCGTAATTGGTTATATTTATAAAAAAATAAAAAAAAGATCTTCAAATTCAAATACATCATAGACATTTTTAAAACTTTCAGTTGGAGAAGTCTACATTCTACTTAGCTTCTCTTTATCTCTCAAAACTTAAAATTTTAAAGAAATTAAAACTTTATTCAAACTTACTTATTTTTCTAATTCCTAGAAAAAATAACACCGTTGCTATACCTGAAGTTATTCCAAAATGAATTATAAATATATATAATAGAGCTAAGATTGGATCCATATCATTAGGGGCATAAGGAATGAAAATAATAAATGTTAGTAATAAAGAGAAAAGTTGTAATATGATTAAAATATAGACATTCATCATAATCATAGATTTTCGATCTTTAAAGACAGGCTTTAAACTTTGAATTCCTATCATTTCTAAAACAATAGTTAAGTTTACCAGAAAGTAAGTAACAATAAATATCAAAATTAATAATATATCTAATTGGAAAATAAACGTAAATAAAGTTACAGAAATTAAATCTATAAAAATGATTAAATAAACTAAGAAATATAAAATTGAAAAAATTAGAGATTTTGTTTCCCTAAGAGATTTTTTGTAGACGTTTAGTAAGTTTTTCGATTCAATAAAAATATAAAGTCCAGACATCGAGCCAAATAGAAGGCTTCCTATCCAAGAAACAATCATGATTTCTAAAAGTTTATATATTTGACCTTCACTACTAAGACCCCAATTAAATTCACCAAGGGATATAGCTAAAACTATACCAAAAATAATATTTAATACAATTGCATAGAAGAATTTTAATATATACTCTTCATTCCTAAAAAATTCCTTAAAATGAGTTTGTACCAAAACTTTCCATTTCTTTAAAGTGATTTTTCTCAAGAAAATAAAAAACTTCTTATCTTTTCCGGTTTTTAAATCAGAAAAATCACCTGAACTTGTTATAATATAAAAGGCATCAGATTTCTTATAAGCAACAAAAAAAATCAGAATAGGAATAAAAATTGCAAGAAAAGTTATTATCCAAATGTTAAAAAAAATGAAGGATACTATCGATGGATCAATGATGTACATAATTATATATGAATACCAATATGAAGGAAAAAAATTTAACCAGTTCTTTAAGTCTGGCGAGGAAAAGAATAAGGTGCTCAAAAATCGTATGGAGAAATAAAAAATTATGAATATTAGCGAAATTGTCAGTATTCTAATTTTACGACTACTTTGCGCTTTTTTGCTTTTATTAATTTTATAGTCAATAAGGTTTGAAATAATGTACCCAATTAATTGACTAAAAACTACAAGCCCAAATACGCATAAATAAATAACAGAGTAATGAAAAATATTCAAATTTCCGATTTGATTCAACAAACTGGTAAATATCGGACCTATAAACAAGACAAATAATATATAAAGTGGCCATTTCCAAATGAACATCCCAAAAAAGATTTCTTTTGGTTTAATGGGAGACGCAAGAACAATTCCTTTTATTCTACTTCCTTTTTTATTATATAAATTATATAATGGGAGCAGTATATTCATCAGAAAAATAAGGAAAAAGAAATATTCAAAGTACAATACTAACTGCTCTATATACAAATATCCATAATGACTTAGAAATTCTGGAAGAAATATATCAAGTAAGTTTGGACCAAGATATAAACCCCAATAAGCTAAAATAAAAGATAGATATAAGAAAAATAGTCTCCGATTTTTCCTAAATTTATAAGTTGCTAACCGAATTTCATTTTTTGCTATTGTTTTCCAAATACTCGCATCAACTTTTTCTTCAACAGTGGTAATATAACAGCTGATTTTTTAATACAATCTCTATATATTTCTTTAAAGTTTATTTTTTTTTTAAAATCTTTTTTGGATAAAGTATGATTATCACTATTGGCATAGCAATAATTCCAATTACTAATACTGTTAAAATTATATGGACTAATTCATAATTTATGTTCATCGGAACACTATATATTATTTCTCTTATAGTTTGACCCGAATTTCCTTCTATTTTTACTTTCACTATATAATTATTTCCAAAACTTAAATCTTTACAAAAATCTCCTTCCCATAATATTCCGTTTTCAAGATTTCTTTGTAAAGAGGTCCAACTTTTAAATTGATTGCCGTTTTCGAAATAAACAGACCACTCAATTGAAACTATCCCTTTTGGATCCCATGCAAGAACATGGATATTTTCTAACTCTATTTTAAATTGAGAGTCATAGAAGTTGTTACTTGGGGGAGATATAATAAGTCCCTGCGGCCATTTTCCTATATCCTCAATTGAAGTTGAAAGTTGATTATCATCTATTACCACAATTCTATATGTCCCATTTTTTTCATCAAAATTATCAGTTATTATCGTATTTAATCCATCTTTTTTCTGAATGTAATTAGAGTGAAGATGACCGCAAAAATAATAATTAACATGATAATCTTTGTTTAAATCATAAAATGACTTGCCTGTTGAACTTAAATTAGAAATTATTTTATAATAAGGAGGAAATAATGGGGGATGATGGCCGAAAACAAATATATTGTCATAATCCTTATATCTTATTAATTCATTCTCATACCAATCTAATTCTTCTGTATTTAAAAAACCACCAAATGCAAAATCAAATAAATTATCATATGAATCTTTAGCGGTATTAATCCCAATAAATGCATAATTTCCAAAAGAAAAAGAATGATTAAATGAAATTTGAGTAGCTCCGTATTCGCTTCCTGTAATTGAGTAATTCATAAAGTAACTATAATGAGGATCCTCGGAACCATCATGATTTCCAACTAAATCTACATAAATTGATGAGTTTATTTTATTTTCTGATAATGTTTTATTGTACTTTTGCCATTCTTCAATGTTTTGTTCTCTACCATTATCAGCATCGACTATGTCTCCTGTATTGATTATAAATAGCGGTTTAATTATTTTGTTTGTCTCATTAAGAAATGTTGAAAACATATCTATCTTATCTTGATTGGCCCAAACAAATTGAGTATCAGTAATTTGGATAAACCAAAAAATTTTATTTCCTTCAGAAGTAATAAATCCGTTTTGTGAGGTTACAGGATGATAGATTTCATGAATAAAATCTTTTTTGTTGTTAAAATTACTAATATAGGAATCTATTAAGCATAATTGTAAAATTGATAAACACGTGAGGCAAAATAAGAAAAGGATTATAATATTTTTATTTTTTATTCTCTTTGTATTCATCTTAATTTTTCAATGTAAGAAAGGATTTTATTAAATTATTCTTAAAAAGTCTTTCTTTATTTATTTTATGTTAGTTATATTTCTTTTATTACTTTTATAAACGAAATGGATGTTGCTTGTATAAGGGTATTTTAGAAATCATATTTTTATTGTTAAACTTTCGTTCATTCACTTACAAAATTATTAAGACTCGAATTTATTTTTAAAACTTACAATTTCTATCTTTCTATTTACTTAAAAATAAAAATATGAACTCGATTCTATAGTTAGAATCTTTATTTATT
>JAHLWJ010000246.1 GCA_019057975.1 Promethearchaeota archaeon
GGTGATGTCCCACCTGCAATTGATGGAATGTTTGGTATGATTCTTAAAATTTATCGAGATTATTTAATAACAAGAGATCTCGATTTTCTAAAAAGTTCATGGAGCTACATTCAAAAATTAATGGAGTATATCTTAAAAGAATATTACGTTGATTCTGAAGGAACAATAACTCGTGCACAACCTAACACTTATGATTGCTCTATCTACGGTTTCAATACTTTTGTAGGATCACTTAATCTTACTGCGCTACTTGCCTGCGAGAAAATCGCTTTAGAGTTAAATCTTATTGATTGGGCAGCTAGGTGTAAGAAATTATATATCTTTAGTCGAGAAACTATAGATAAGGAGTGTTGGAACGGTGAATTTTACATCCAAAAGTACGACGAAAACAAGATAAAAGAGTTTCAATATGGCATTGGATGTTTCTCAGATCAATTACTTGGGCAATGGTGGGCTTTTCATTTAGGTCTCGGATTCATCTTCCCTTCTGATCGCGTTAAGATAGCAATAAAAGCTATAATAAAATACAATTTTAAGGAGTCTCTCGAAGGTTTTAAACAAATGCCTAGAATATTTGCTTCGTCTACGGAATCAGGTTTATTAACTTGTTCTTGGCCAAATGGAGGAAGACCTAAAGTTCCAACGCTTTACACGGACGAAGTTTGGACAGGGATTGAATATGAAATTGCTGCGCTCTGTTTTTACATCGGAGAAATTGAGTCGGGATTGAAAATAATAAAAGCAGTTAGGGAGAGATACGACGGAACTCATAGGAATCCTTGGAACGAGGTAGAATGCGGTGATCACTACGTAAGGGCTATGTCATCTTGGACTTTACTCCATGCATTAACAGGAATATCGTATTCTTCAAAGTTAAATCAATTATCTATCTCTCCTAAAATAAATCAGCTAGATTTTCAATCGTTTTTTATTACTAAATCAGCTTGGGGTAAAATATCTCAAAAAATTACTCAAAAGATGTTTACTTTCTCCATAACAATCTCTTACGGAACATTGGGATTGAGTTCGATAGCGATTGATTTAAAAGACAAGTTTAAAGAGGTAAAAATTGGCAAATCCATGGTCATTTCTGAAGGAAAATACCAAGATGTAAGTGTAACGCAAATTTTCAATGGTTCGATCATCGAAATTTCATTTGATGAATCTTTGAACCTGAATGAAGGACACATCCTTCTTTTAGAATTTGATTAATTCAAAAAAAAATATAGTAAATAAATTTTTTCCCAAATTCATGTTACTCTATCTTTTGGCCACAAGTTGCACAGAATTTAGCTTCTATTGGTAACTCAGTTCCGCAATTCTGACACTTCTTATTCTCTTGAACATCCTGCACATCCGGAGTTTTCTCCGCTATATTCGAACCACAATGAGGACAAAATTTAGCATCTTGATCTATTTTATCACCACAAAAAGGACAATTCGCTTTCACAGTGGGTGTTTCACTTTTAGTTACTGACGCTAAAGAGATAGGTTTTGTTGTAGTTTGAACAGTTCCCACCTGAACCGAAATTGGAAGAGTTATGTTGTGTCCTCTCTTCGTTAATAAATTAGCTGTTAAAGTAAAGACACCATTTTCTTTAGGTAGTATAGAAAAGAGTCTGTTCCTGCTATTTCGTTTTGCAATCCCCCCATAAAATTCTCTTTTAATTAAAATTTTAACTTCTGGAGGCCCAGTTAAGCTTACTTTAACCTGTGGCATATAACTATCAGTAAGATTTTGAACAGTGATGTAGAATTCTTTCCGTTTATTTAAACCACAATATAACGCTTCTACATTTCCTTTTAAACCAAAATGAAAATCTGATTCAGACATAATTATTCTCGTTATTCTTTTTCTTCTTTAAGGTAATTTGAATATATATTTTTTTACATTATTTTAAAAATTAAAGGAATCGTACGGAATTTAATATATAATATAAAATTAGGTTAAGCAAATATTTAACATTTGGAGACCAATTTTTCGTAAGAAATAAAAAAAAATATTAGTTTTATTTACGGTAAGACCCATAGGCTTTGCATGTATCGCACATTGCTTTAAGATTTTCTAATTTTGCATCGTCTGGAATTTCGGAACCAACGATTAAACCTCCACCGTCAGCACACTTATCAATAATTTCCTTGACTTGTTTTTCAATCATGTATGGGGTACCAACTGTGAATAGTGATGGTTTTAGATTGCCTTCGATACATAAATGGCCCCCCAGTATTTCTTTTGCTTTGAAAATGTCGGTTCTCTCGTCCATATGCAGATAAATCTTACCTTTAGGTAATTCAAGTAAATAATGCAACCGATCGGTCCAATTAGTATCCATGTGCATCTGAACGATATATCCTTTCTTAACGTAAGTACTCACTGTTTTTTTGAAATAAGGCCAAAATAATTCTTCAAAATGTTTAATGGATATAAAGTCAGAACTTGCTCTTACGGCTCCAACTAAAAGTGTCTTTCCTTGGCTTTGAGTAATCCCATATTCCCCCATACGAATAAAATCATCAGTATATTTATCACTAATTTCTATAATTTTGTCTTTGTATCGATAGATATCTTTCATAAAATTGGTAGAACCCCTGAATGTAGAAAGGATATCAAATATTGTTGCCCCTGCTCCATCGTTGAAGGTTGGTACTTTGAAGTGTTCCCACCATTTAATTGTATTCTCTACCACTTTAGGAGCAATCTTATTTAATTTCATCATATCTCCCATTTTCGCACTGTTAAAGTTTGCCAGCCAGAAAAAACCATCCTCAAGAATTTTATCGTAATCCTCTGCCTTAAGGAATGGATCGGTCAAACTTCTTTCAGATAATTGAGGAGGAGAATTAACGGGTAATTGTCGCCCCGGTAATTTCCAATCTAAATAATATACTGAGAACATATCTGGAAAAGGATTTACGTATTGCATATACATACCCCCCCCGGCCATTGCAATATCAAAACCACCCATTTTGTGGTATATCCACTCCATCGCTTCTTGGGCTTTATCGGGATTTTCAATCATATCTTGGGCGGTTACATGATCAAGATATTTAGTCTGAACGAAGTCAATCAAGGGCCAAACAGGAACTCTATCGGCTTCTTTTAGTTCCATTGCTGTTAGCATTCTTTCAACGCTTGTCATTGCCTCTTCTTTTATTGCTTCCAATTCAAGCAGCACCTCCTAACCATTTTTTTACGATATTTACTCCTTCAAAGGCATTATCGGTAAAAGCATCAGCCCCTGCTTCCTTCATCCACAGTTCATCCACTGGAAGACCGCCTATTATTATCTTTACATTTTCTCTCAGGCCAGCAGCTTTCAAAGCTTCAGTTGTTGCATTCATTGATTCAAGTGCGACTGTTAAAAGTCCAGAATATGCAACAATTTTAGCTCCAGTTTCCTTTACCTTTTCGACGAATTTTTCAGGAGGAATATCTACCCCCAAATCAACAGCATTATAGCCCGCGGACTTTAATAATGTAATAAAAATGTTTTTACCTATGTCATGAACATCCCCTTGAACAGTTCCTACAACAATTGATTCTACGCTACTTTCATCAATATTCGCATTTTTCATGTGGGGTTCAAGAATGTTAGCAGCTTGAGTAAAAATTTCACCTGCCATTACGAGTTCTGTTAAGAAATACTCTTTTTTATTAAATTTTTCCCCAACGACCTCTACTCCTTCTCGCAAAATCCCGATAATATCTTTAGGTTCAATCCCATCGTTTATTAACTGTTCGACTAGTTTATATGCACTATCCTCATCTAAATCCGTTACTGCTTTAACTAAATCTTCTTTATTTCCCATGAATCACTTCCCTCCTAACTTTTTTTTCATGAAACCCGTTATCAAACGGCGCATTGAAAAAGTTTTATTTTTATCCCCCCAAAGAATATGGCCTATAGCTTTATTTATTTCTTCTTGGTCAGAATAATCTGGTTTTTTTTTAAATTCTTCCATTTTTAATACCTCTAATTTTCTAATTAATGATTTTAATTCGTTTTTGATCTATATAAACTTTAAATTTTTTAATTTTTTTTTTCTCTATATTCTAAGATTTCTCGTTTTTCTTTCCCACTATTTTGATATACATTAATACTCCCATAAATCCTCCCATAAATCCACTAATTAAACCACTAATAGCATGATTTATTCCATTTATTAAATTATCTGCTGGAAATGGTATTACGAAAAAGTTCATGAGAAAGCTCATTATAACTCCCAAAACTGCTCCAATTATTCCAGCTTTTAGCGATTCCTTGACATTATTATTCATAATATTATTCTCATTATTTTTAATCTGTTTTTATTTATAATATTATTTTTATTCGTTCTTGAAACATATAAATGTTAAAGAAAATAAAATTTAGAGGTTATAAGTAACGCTCTCGAATTAATTATTAGTAGGAGCCTACTTTTTCGTAAAGAAATAGAAGTTTCTTAAAAGTTTTAAATGGTTTTAACTCAAGATTTTCTGTTTGAAGACATCGATTGTATCCGAAATTTCATTTAACCGCACAGAAAATTCTTTTGGCTTTAATTTTTTTAACTTTTCAAAATCACGGATGATTTCTTTGAATTCGCTAATCCAAATTTTCATAAGTATCTCGTTTTCTTTTCCTTCGACTTGCTTCCTGATGATGGTACTAATTGATGAATTGACTTTATCCATAAACTTCTTTTCATTTATAGTATAAGAGATTTTTAAAACATCTTGTTGGGATTTAAGGTTTTCAATGTCTTCTTTCATCGATGATTTGTGTTGTAATAATTCTTCATTAAACTTGTTTATCATATCCATGATGATTTCTTCTTGAGTTCTAATGGTTTGTTCAATTCGTTCTTGGCTAGAAAAAATATCACTCCTGATAGATGTCATCTCTTGTTTTACGAACTTCATTTCAGCTTCTAATTTGGAAACTTGCTCTGTTAGATTTTGAATCGCTTTAGTGTTTGATTTAACCGAATCTATCTTGGAAAGAGTCTTCTCATATTGATCTGCTAAATTGTGTAGGCTTTT
This sequence comes from Promethearchaeota archaeon, assembly GCA_019057975.1. The sequence goes on from JAHLWJ010000246.1 coordinate 5,024, forward strand.
TGGGATGTTTTTCATAGAATTGAAATCTTGTTCGAGTTTATCAACTTGTTCAATTAAATGTTGAAAATCTTTGGGAGTAATTTCTTCAATATTTTCTTTCTTAGGAATTATATTTCACCATTCATTAATGTTTTAATATGTTTGCATAATAATTTTTAATTGTTCTTATCCAACTTCTCAAGCTCCAAAATTGTATTTAACTTTAATTCAAAATCTTTATCCAGATTTAATAGATCATCTAATATTTTATCAATATTATCAATTAGAGCATCGATTGGAGTTTTTTTTAATTCCAAAAGAAGCTCAGAAATAGCTACTAAATTGTTCTTAAAAGCACCAAATATATTTTCTTTGATTACATTTTTATTAATGTCAAATTCCCTGATTTTTTTTAGATCCTTGATTTCTTTAAGAGGAACATGTTCTTTTTCGGTTAACCTAATATTCTTTTTAATAATTTTTGGAGTTATTTTCTTATGAAGCGTATTTGAATCAATCTTATTAATGTTAATAATTAAATCGTTTAATTCTTCTTTGGATTTAGCAACCGAAGTTAGAAAATTTTTTGATATACCTTGAAATTGTGCTTCATTACCACTTTCTTCCAATTTTTCTAAAAAATCAAAAACTACAAGTGTAAATAGCTCTGCAATATTATCTTGGGTTTTCGCGGACACGAATACTATTGGGAATCCTTGAATTTGATATTTTCTTATATTATTCAAGAGGATTTCAGAATCTTCAGGTCTTACTAAGTCAGATTTATTTCCTATTAAATATGTAATGCATTCAGGAGAGTGTTTTGATAAGTTTTTAAGATACGTCTCTTTTATTTCTTGGAGAGACTCCTTTGGGTTATTCAAGTCAAATAATAGTAGAGCTGAATCCAAATTACTGAAAAACACGGGATTCAAAGGATTGAAACTTCTTTGTCCTCCAATATCCCATATATTTAACCTTATATAATTCTCTTTTAATTTATATTCTTTTCTGGCAATATTACTGCCAATAGTGGGGATGTACATGGAAGGAAATTCTTTTCCCACGAGCGTATTGACCATGGATGTTTTACCGACGCCCCATTGACCCAGAATTGTGAGCTTAACATTGATTTCAGAGACTAGCATGAACAGTAATTAAAAAAATATTGATAATTTATTAGCATATAAAAAAAGGTCTATTTAAATATGCTTTATTTAGAAGCAGAATATAGTATAAGAAAGTATCAAATACTCTTCTAATTAGAAGGAATATCGTGATTTTTCTCTGAAAATTTTTTAAAAGCGTATATTAATCTTTGGAGAACTGTTACATTAGTGCCAATGGCAAGAATAACCATTGTCCACCAGATTGCGCTGGGAAACCAGAATTGAAATATCGAGCCTATAAATAAGATTGGAACTCTATCTGTTCTTTCAAGCAATCCTACACCGTATAAGTTTGGAATTCCTAAACTTTCTATTTTGGCTCTAGTATACGAAGTTAAAAATGCTCCAGCTAACGTAATTAGTCCAATATAGATGTTAGTGTACCCACTAAGAATAATACCAATGAAGATGAAGATATCTCCTATTCTATCTAAGGTAGAATCTAAGAAAGCTCCCAATTTAGTTGGTCCTTGCAATCGAGCAACTACACCATCTAATTGATCAAAAAACTCAACGATAAATAACGTTATAATAATAAAAACTA
>JAHLWJ010000247.1 GCA_019057975.1 Promethearchaeota archaeon
GCTGAAGTCTTTATACATGGTATTTTAAAAAATAAGTTTAACATTTTACCTGGTGAGGCTAAATTCATCTGGAAAATAAATCGTCATTTTCCTAAAATCATTAGATATTGGTCAGATAAAAGCTATAAAAAGGCAAGAAAAAGATTAGGAAAAACATAATAACCTAATGGTTTCTTGCTAATTTTATAAAAAGAATTAGATCATTTTACTTCAAAATGATATCTTTTCAGAAGCAAGATTTTATAGTTAGAGCATCAAATTTTATATCTATAAAATAATAAATTGTTATATTTTCACTTAAAGTGAATACAATAATTAATTATCTAGCTAAAGAAATAGTATTATTCAAAAAATAAAATTTTAAACCAATAAAATCTTAAAAAATTCTAAAATCATGAAAAGAATAGGTTTGATAATTAATCCCATAGCCGGTATGGGAGGTATTGTTGGTCTTAAAGGGACAGATGGAGACATATATCAGAAAGCATTAAAAATGGGGGCCATACCAATAACTCCACTTAGAATAAATGAAGTGCTATCCCATATTAAACACAAGGAGATGATACTTATGTTAGTAGCACCTGGTAAAATGGGGGAAGACGTTATTAAAGGAATGAATATCGAATTTGAAGTTATTGGCAAAATTGGTGAAATTACCACTGCTGAGGATACGAAAAGACTAGCAAAACAGATGCTTCAAGAAGATATTGATTTACTGATTTTTTGTGGCGGAGATGGAACCGCAAGAGATATTTATGACTCAATTGGATTAGAAAAACCAGTAGTTGCTGTACCCGGAGGAGTTAAAATGTACAGCTCTGTATTTTCCTTTAATCCTAGGGCAGCAGCTCAAATAATTGATGGTTTTCTGGAGGATTTTATTCAAACCGAGGATAGAGAGATCTTAGATATTGATGAGAAGCTTTTTAGGAAGGATATGTTAAAATCAACTCTATACGGCTATTTAAAAGTCGTTAATTTCAGAAATCTAATACAAGCAGGGAAAAATGGTTCAAAACTCGGAAGGACTGTTGAAGAAAATAAACAAGAAATTGCAAAATATATAATTGAAGATATGAAAAAAGATACACTCTATTTATTAGGACCGGGTACTACTGTAAAAACTATAACAGACAACTTGGGGTTGCCTAAAACTCTACTTGGTATAGATGCAATTAACAATAGAAAGATTATAGAAAAAGATTTGAATGAAAAAAGTATTCTTAAATTATTAGGAAATTTCGATGAGTCTGAGATAATAGTTTCTCCGATAGGAGGACAAGGATTTATTTTTGGAAGAGGAAATAAACAATTAACTCCAGAAGTTATAAAAAAAATCGGGAAAAAGAACATAAAAATTATTTCAACTGAAGATAAAATGAGAAATCTTCGTTGTTTAAGAGTAGATACTGGAGATAGTGATTTTGATGCAGAACTGAAAGGGCTTGTAAAAGTAATAATAGGTTATAAAGAACAATTAGTTATCGAAATTGAATGCTAAGATCTACTTATAGATTATATTTGGAAGAGCTTAACTTATAAAATGATTTTGGATTTTAAAATATCATATTAATTAGATTTTAAATGGTAAAATTATGGAGAAAAGCGAAGTAATAAAAAAGGCGTTAGAATTAGGTTTTGAAGATATTGGGTTTACAACTATGGAACCATTTGAATCTCAAAAAGAGATTTTGGGTTCTAGAAAAGAAGAATATGCATGGGCTTTAAAAAAAGGTATTGCACTCATAAAAGGTCTAGATCCTAAAAATATATTGCATGATGGTAAATCTATTATTGTTTTAATTGATGTCTATTTCAAAGAAGGATTTCCTTCAGGTTTAGAGGGATATTTTGGTCGTGCATATTTGGATGATGATCGTATGACAAAGGGTCAATTATATCAAAGGCTTAAAGCATTTAGAGGCTATTTACGAGACAATGGAATTGATTCTAGGGCACCATTTAATATCCCACATCGATTAACAGCAGCTAGAGCGGGATTGGGGACTTTTGGAAAGAATAATTTTCTCTATTCAAATAGAATTGCACGAAAAAGTTCTTGGATATCTCCTATACCCTTAATAGTTGATTATGAATTCGAGCCTGATGAGCCTACTATTGAGGTTGGGTGCCCAAAATGGTGTAAAAATACTTGCATTGCTTCTTGCCCTACTGGTGCTCTTAGTGCACCAAATAAAATCGATCCTCGAAAATGTATTTCTTATCTTAGTTATTATCAAGAAGGAATAACACCATTAGAGATCCGCGAGCAGATGGGTACTTGGGTTTATGGATGTGATCGATGCCAAGAAGTTTGTCCACGTAATAGACCTTGGCTCTCTCAAGACTTACCTCTTAATAAAAGAGTGGTTGCTAAAATGAAGGATTTTGACTTATCCAACTTGCTTCATATGGATAAAAAATATTATCAAACACGAATTTGGTCTCATATGTTTTACATGTCATTTAATGAGACATGGCGGTGGAAAATGAACGCAGCAAGAGCAATGGGAAATACACTTGATCCTAAATATATCCCAGAATTAATTCGAGGTTTTGAAGAAAATCAAGATAATCGTGTAAAAGGAATGATCGCATGGGCTTTGGGACGAATCGGTGGAAAGGTTGCCAAAAGTGCCTTAGAAGGATTTAAACCCAAAAGTAATGATCTTGTTAAAGAAGAAATCGAAATGGCTTTAAAGAAGTTTTAATAACAATTAAAAAAAAAATAAAGTTAGTTTACTATATTTAAATCCCTTAATTTCTCATCTGTGGGGCGACCAGTTTCCCAATCCCAACCTCTAAGTTTGTAATATTCTTTTAAGTTTTGATCTATATCGATTTTCACATCACTAGTTTTTCCTGATTTTAGAACTTTAAGAACATGATTAGGTAATCTATCATCAGCTCTAGTTATTCCTAAATTACAGTTTATAACCCTTTTTAGAGTATTGATTCTTTCACCAACGGATACGAGCGATTTCCTATCATAGTTAAAACCTGTTGCTGCATTAATATGTCCTATAAAATGCTCGAGACTAGGATTTTTAAAATTACAATTTACAGCAGAATCATCGATAGCCCTTATATCTTGCAATGCCATAACTCCTTTCTCTCTTCTTTTAATGGAAGCCCGATCTCCTGACTTAATTCTTAATCTAGAATAATTAATGGATCCCATTTCTACGGTAAACCAGTCACATTTTTCATGATTGGCACCTACGCAACATGTTACATAACTTAAAGCTTGTCCGGCAAAGGCTCGAGGATCATGCATAGGAATTTCTAATCCTTTAACATGAGCAGCTAATTCTGGGTCTACTCCAAATTCCTTCGCCATCGATTGTACACCTTCCGCCAAAATGTTGCCGATACTTTCTCTTTTTGAAATCAGTTCGATTAAATCTAAAAGTAGTTCTCCATTCCCCCAATGAATTTCCTCAAAGTTAATCTTATTTAGTGACTGCTTTATTTTTTCAGTGCCAAGTTTGTTCTCAACCAAATATATTAAGAAAGCAATGCTTACACCGCATGAAATTGTATCCATTCCATAAACATTGCATAAATGATGAGCTAAAATTACGCTTTTAGATTCAAATACACCACATAAAGGCCCGAATGCAGCAACTGATTCATACTCAGGTCCATCTACCCTAATTTCTGTACCTTTATATTCTATAATAGTTTGTTTTCCACATTTTATTGTGCAACCAGCGCATCCATAATCTAATACAGGATATTCCTCTCTTAATGTTTTTCCTGTTAACTTTTCAGCTAAAAATTCGGTTTCTGTAAAATAATATGCAGGAGTATCACCAAGAGCCATTCCTATATCAAGATAACCGTTTGTCCCATATAAAGTAAACAAAAAGGATCCTAAACTCCCAATTGCATCTCCTTTTGCTGCTTCTTCAGCCTCTTTAATCATTTCTTTACCGATGTTACTATCCGCTATTTGGACTCTACCGCTTCCGATAACCGCTAAAGCTTTTACATTTTTTGATGCCATAACTGAACCTAATCCACATCTTCCAATCGCTCTTCCCTCATCATTTATCATTCCAGCATATTTTACTAAATTCTCAGCAGCTAATCCAATTGTTACTACTCTTACTCTTTCTTTATTTAACTCTTCCTTTATGAGTGTTTGTGTCTCATAAGTATCTTTCCCCCAATATTTACTTGCATCTTTAAACTCAATAGTTTTATCATGAATATATAAATATATTGGCGTATTAGATTTACCAGTAATAACTATTGCATCAAAACCACTATTTCGTAGAGATATACAGAAATAACCCCCAGAAGAACTTTCCCCCCATATTTTTGTAAGTGGGGATATCGCAGTCACTGTATATCTACCAGAGGATGGTCTTATTGTACCTGTTACCGGTCCAGTAGCAAAAATTAAAGGATTAATCTCATTTAATGGATCTTCTTTTAAAGTTTCATAATCTGCTTCTGATAGTAAATCATATGTCAATTTTGCGCTTAATCCAGTTCCTCCTAAGTATTCTCTTGCAATTTGGGGATTTAAATCTTTAGTTTCCCAGCTTTTATTATTTAAATCGATAAAAGCAATTTTTCCATTATAGCCAATTAAGTTTTCGCTCATTTACTTCCCTCTTTTTAAATAATTAAAAATCTATATTTTTTCCATCCCAAGCATACTCAAAAATCTTTTTATAAAGACTTACGGTCATAGGTCGGTAAGAGAGAAGACTTACTGCATCATCTTCGGCGTATTCTGCTAAAAGCGCAATTTTATCCATATATTCATCTTTATTAATTGCAGGTTCATTCAGATCTTTTACGCATGTGGGGCCATCTATAGAATGGATGAAATCATTAAGTGCACCTAAAAAATCTTTAAGCAGTGTATCCCTATCCTTATTTCCAAGTTCTACACCAAAAATTGGACATAAGTCTTTCCATCTATCAGTAACTTTTGCTTGAAATCCTATTGAATATGGTAGAAACAGACCTACAGCAAGACCATGATGGACATTGAATATTTTTCCAAAACTATGACCCAAAGAATGATCTATTCCTGGTAAACTATTTCCAAATCCAAGTCCTGCTAATGTTGCAGCCATCTGCATATGACTTCTAGCTTCTATATCACCTTTACCATATTTGTAAGCTCGTGGAAGATATTTTACAGTTTCTTTTATAGCGGTTAGATTAAGTGCATCAATAAGTGGAGTTCCCCAATTTGAAACATAACTTCCAACAGCATGAGCAAGAGCGTCTAATCCAGTTCCTTTTGTTAAGAAGGGAGGCATATCTTCTACAAAGTCAGTATCTAAAATAGCTATATCTGGAACTAATTCAGGCCATGTAATTTCAAATTTTTTATAAGGTGTTCTATTTGTATCTGTTAAAACAGCGGCATTAGTAACTTCCGATCCTGTTCCTGAAGTAGTAGGAATTGCTACTAGATATCTAATTTTCTTGCGTAATCCTAAAGGACTACCGAGAGGCAAAAGCATATAAAGATTAGTTTCAGGTTTTTCATATTTAAGCATAATTACTTTAGCAGCATCCATAACACTCCCTCCACCGATTGCTATTATGGCTGTAGGTTTAAATTCTTCGCAAATTTTGACTCCCTCTTCAATGTTTATTAAAGGGACTTCTGGTTCTATATTAGAATAAATTCTATAAACTACTTCACAATATTCAAGGCTTTCAGTGACTTTAGATGCAAATTTTTTGGTAAAAGAGTCTGTTATGATTAGAGCTCTTCTATTTTCCTTATCAATAAAAGCTTCTAGATCTCCTGCCATTGAAAGAATACCAGTTTTACCGATATACAATTTCGGTGATCTGAATGAACTTGTTATACCTCTAATAGCTTTACCACCAAATAAACCCATCATATCCTTAATCATTTGTTGTTCATACCAAGTAGGTTGTTTTTGACTCATAGATAATCTACTCTCTTTAATTTTTTTAATTTTTATTTAGATCTCTAATAAAGTTGTTAATATAGATATTAGTTAAGGTTATTAATAAATACCAAATAAAAAAATTTCAGAAATGCTAATTTTTTATTAAAATCAAGTTCCACACAAATATCAATTTTTTTCTTTAAAATACGATATAAGGGCAAAGATTTCTAAAACTTGAGAATTTAGGACCTATTCCTAATTTACAATTATATTTTCTTGTGTGCTTTTAATAACTTAATCAAAACTTTATCTCTAAATTCTCTTAAAGATTTATTATCATTCCCAAATTCCGGGGGACGATTTGCCATCTCTCTATCAACTTCTCCTTGGATAAAATCAGCATACTGTTCCAATTCATTAATCGCTTGCTCATTAGCATCTTCTAAGTTTGCTTTCCCGATATGTAGCGTGATTCCTTTAATCCCACCATCTCCTCCGCCTAATTGCCAAACCAAATATGGTCCTAGAATAGCCCAACGCAAACCCAGACCAAAACATACAGCCTTGTCAATATCTTCCGCTGTGCATACCCCATTTAAAAGCAATTCGTCACATTTAGCACTTACAGCACTCTGAATTTGGTTTGCTATAAACCCTGAAACATCCTTTTTTAGAATAATTGGCACCTTATTTATCAACTCAAAAAAATCAGCAGCAATTTTGGCTGTTTTTTTTGATCCCTTTTCTCCTTCTGGTATGGTTATTTCAACTAATGGGATAAGGTGTGGTGGGTTATACGGATGAGCTCC
>JAHLWJ010000248.1 GCA_019057975.1 Promethearchaeota archaeon
TCTTTGTGACTGCTTTTTTGGTTTGTTTTATAGCTTTTTTCTTATTTGGTTTACTGATTCCTACTCTTCAAGAACCATTATCTTTTGCTACTATCGTAATCTATTCTTTAATCACTAGTGCACTTGCAACAATAATCGAATTAGTTACTCCTAGCACTTTAGATGATTTAACAGTTCCCTTAGGAAGTACCTTAATTATATATTTATTAACTTTATTATAATTTTTTTAAAAGTTTTTAATTCGCTTACAATAATCATTAAAAATGTGAAGATTGAAAAACTATTGTCATGGAAAACATACAAAAATCGTTTGACGTTATTGTAATTGGAGCTGGTACAGGAGGTACCACTGCTGCGAGGTTCATTGCTAAAAAAGGATTAGATGTATGTTTAATTGATAGAAAACCAAGGGATAGAATAGGGGATAAAATATGTGGTGATGCTGTAGGAAACGAAATTTTCGGTCTTTTAAATATAAACCACCCTAAAAGTGAGGAACTATCTTGCCATATTAAGGGGATAAAACTATATTCACCAAATCTTAAGAAATGTTTAACTTTAATTGATCCAAAACAAGCAGGATATATTATTAATAGATTGGAATTTGGTCAACGATTATTAAACGAAGCTATTGATGTAGGAATAAAACAGTTTTTAGATAAAACTATGGCTTTAGATTTAATATATAATAATGGAACTGTTAATGGTTTAAAAGTTAAATTAGAAAATGGAGAAAAAAGTGAATTAAAAGCAAAACTAGTAATTGATGCTAGTGGTTTTTATTCTCCTATAAGAAAAACTATAAGAAGTTCTCTAATTGAAAAAAATATCTCTAAAGAAGATAGTTTATTATGTTATCGAGAAATAATTAAATTTTCACCAAAAGATCAAGAAGTACAAGATCCTGAATATATATCAATTATTCTTGATCAAGAAAAGGCTCCAGGAGGATACATATGGTATTTTCCAAAAAATGAATCCTCGGTTAATATTGGATTAGGAGCTTTTATGGAATACAAAGGAAAAGTAAAAGATTTTTACCAAAGAAATGTGTTTCAAGAATATATCAAAACATCAAAATATGAAATCATTTCTTCTGGTGGTGGTGTAGTTCCAGTAAGAAGACCATTATGGTCTTGTGCCGATAATGGTATTATGTTTGTCGGGGATTCGGCTTGTCAAGTGAATCCTCTTCATGGGGGTGGAATTGATGCATCAATGAGAGCTGGATACTATGCAGCTAATTCAGCAGTTAGTGCTATTGAAAAAGAAGATTATTCAATAAATATGTTATGGGGTTATAATCATTCCGTTATGACTAGCTTTGGTGCTGAATTTGCTGCTTTAGATTTACTAAGAATAGTTCTTCAACACCTTTCCAATAACGACATAAATTTTGGTTTAGAACGCGATTTACTTAGCGGAGAGGAAATCTTAGAAATATCCTCTAAAGGTGGATTAAGCTTATCCTTAGTAAATATGGCAGTTAAAGCATTAAAAGGAATTTCCCGTCCAAAATTATTATTAAATTTAAATTATCTTAGAATAAAAATGAATGAAATATCTAGACTTTATAAAACTTTTCCAGAAAATATAGCTAAATTTCCGGAATGGAAGGAAGATGTTATTGGAATTTATGATAAAATAAAAAGAATGATTGTTAATACTAAAAAAAGCAAATAAATATAAAGATGTGATATATATGGTCGATATTGTAATTGATGAATATATTGAAAAAAGCACTTATGAATATGTCCTTAAGAAAATTAATAATGAGGGTGCTTTACATTTCTCCTTAATTGATCCAGACCCTTTAAGACAAAGTCCAATTAAAGCCGCAAAAATGGCTAAATATGCTGAAGAAGCTGGTACTGATGCCATTTTAATTGGGGGAAGTACCGTTTTTGATCAGGCTTTTGTGGATAAGACAATATTAGCAATAAAAGAGAGAGTTAATGTCCCTTTAATCATTTTTCCAGGAGGAATAAGTAATATTTCTCAACATGCAGATGCTATTTTCTTTATGTCTTTATTAAATTCGTTAGATCCTTATTTCATTATAGGCCAACAAGCCTTAGCTTCATATACAATAAAAACCTCTAATCTAGAATCCATATCGATGGCTTATTTAATTGTAGAACCGGGTGCAAGTGCGGGGTGGATTGGTAATGCCAAACTATTACCGAGAAATAAACCTAAATTAACCACCGCTTATGCTTTAGCAGCAGAAATGATTGGATTTAAAATTATTTATTTAGAAGCAGGTTCAGGCAGTGAAAGAATTCCAAAAGAACATATTGAAATGTGTTCTAAGATTCTAAATATCCCAATAATTGTAGGTGGAGGAGTTAGTAATAAAGATGATGCGAGATGTTTAGTTGAAGCAGGAGCTGATGTAGTTGTAATGGGAACATTTCTTGAAAATAATCTTTTAAGAGATAACGGAACATCGTTAAAAGGTATCATAGAGGAAATAAAAAATGCTGGAAAAACACAAAAGAAGAATTATCTTATAAAGTGAAATTCTTGTTTCGGGAGGAATTAATAAATGAAAGTTAAAGACGCAATTGAAATACTCCGACCTCTTAACTGTCTTATGGGAAGTTTAACTGTTATCATTGGAATTTTAAATACAAGAATTGGAATCAACACATCTACCCTTATTTTTAATATAATTTTAGGTATTTTTACGTACTTTTTTTTAGCAGGTTCAGGAAACGTTATAAATGATTATTATGATGTAGAAATTGATAAAATAAATCGCCCAGAAAGACCAATTCCAAGAGGTTCAATAACTTTAAAGCAAGCTAAGACTATATGGATAACCACAGCTCTTGTTGGTATCGTTATAGCGATTTTTCATAGTTTTCTATTTAATATCGGTTATCTAAATGTAATCATAGCAATATTTATGGTATTTATTGGATGGTTATATGCTGCTTGGGGTAAAAAGAGTGGATTTATCGGAAATATAATTGTCAGCATATCATTTTCTATTGGACTTATCTACGGAGCCATCTTAAATAATTCGGATGTGCCTTTTTATATATATTTCTTCTTTTTAACGTCATTCTTCCTTTTGCTTTCTCGAGAAATTATTAAGGGGTGTGAGGATATTGAAGGTGATAAAAATGAAGGAGTTAAAACTCTAGCTATAAAGATTGGTATCAAGAAATCTACAAAAATTTCTATGATTTTTGCAATTTTAGCAATAGCATTCTTTATATTACCTTATTTTACTAATATTCTAAATCCAATATTCTTCTTAATTTCTATGGTTTTCGGTCTAGGAGTTGTTCTTTATGTTGTAATTATAATGGCAAAACGTAATTTAGTAAGAAAGGATTTTAAAAAAGTTAGTTTAATCATAAAATTAGGAGCATATCTTGGATTAATTGCTTTCCTCTTTGCAAGTTTTTAATAATTCTAATACACTATCAAAATTCTTCTTTTTGATTAAATTAAACAAATTTTCCTTAATCTCTTGACATATTTTGTCATAGGGGAATGTCTGAATTAATTTTCTAGTCTGAGTTAAACCTAAATATTTTCTAGTATACTCAGCTTTGGAATATTTATACGTTGTGAGAAATCCACTATCTAACTTCTCCCTAAAAGTTTCTAATACAAAATTAAAGTAATCTCTTAACAATTTCTGTTCATCTGGTGTGATAACAGGTTCAAAAAATATTTGAATTGGATGAGTTCTATAAGTATTACCAGAAACATAAATTCCATTCACATTAAAATCTTCCGAAACTATTCCTAGCCCAACTCTTCCATTATAAGAGCCCGTATCAACTGTTCGAACATATAATATATTAGATTCTACTATACTTTTCAATTTATTATTTATTTGAAGTTTTAATTTATTATATTGATTATTGCGATAGTCGTTTGCATCAATAACGTCTAATTTGTTATTTCCTTTATTATTCACCACGTCTTTCTTTAATAGATAATACTTAACTATTAACGGTTTTAAAGCCTGATATTCTTCAAGAAACTCATCAAATTCTGAACCAGCACGATAATTAAATTCTGGTTTAAGTACATAACTCTTCTCTATTATCTTATCTTTTTTTCTAATTTTTATTCCACTAAATTCTATGATTTCAGATTTAGGGATTTTTTTCTTCTTGAAAAACCCAATACAGATATTAGTTCCAGTATATTCGAAAATTTTTGTTTCAAAGATAAACATCTTATTAATTTTATAGTATTTTAATAAATCTAAACGAAATTTATTCGAAACTGAAGCCCCAAATAGAAAATTGGAAGGGATTATATATATTAAATTCTCAATGTTATTTCTTAAATCATTTATCATAGCAATTTGATAAAGATCCTGATACCCTTCGTTTTTGCCTTGAAAAAGTTTTAAATACCCCTGAGTCTCTTTATGCTTTCTTATATACCCTAAATATAAATATGGGGGATTTGTAATATGATATAATGGAAATCGTTCATTTTTTAAAAAGATAGGGAAACTTTCTAAATTATTTCGAAGCTTGATGTTATTAGAAGCGACCTCAAAAGGAATTCCATAATTTTTCGCATTTTCTATGCATTTATCTACCATTTCTGGGTGAATATCAAATAGATAAATATGTTCTTCAAAAAATTTTATCCGATTTTCAGTAGGAATTAAGTTCAATACTGGTAAAATTAAATTCCCTTCCCCTGCATACAAATCAATCCATCTAAATTTCCATAATTTCTCTTTTATTTCAGGAAATATATAATTTAGGGAAATATCACTTGAAGTTAAATGGATACCATAAGATCTTCTATATGTATTTTCCTCAAGTTCGTTTTTAGTATTTCCCATATTTCAATATAAGCAGTACACATACTTCTTATTAATTTTATCAAATTTTTTCTTTTAGAAAACTAATATGATTCATTTGCTTGAAAAAAATAAAAAAAAAATAAAAAATAAAAAAATAGAATTGAACTTAAATTTTGTATTTCTGTAGCTTGTAAATATTATAGAAATTTTCTATAGTTAAGAGAGCCATACCTGTTATCACTAAAGTCGTTATAGCTCTAAAAGTACCATAAAATTCTGGTGCAACTCCTATATTTTGAAATGTATCAGAAGGCTCGTCAACTACAATTATTGGAAATATTTCCGGGCGCATCATCATAATTACTGCGATCGAGATTGAACTTAATTTGACAATTATAGTTATAACATGAATGATTTGATGAGTGTTGATTTGCCTATTTCCTATTAATCCACGTGTCATGTCAAAAAAACCTTCCGTTATTACAAATAAACTTCCAAATCGCACCAATAATAGAAACTCTGGATCTATTAATTTATTCAGTCCGGGAATAGGCTGAATAAATAGAAATAGACCGATTGTTATAAGAATTACGCCACCAATAATTTCTCCAACAGGTTTAATAAAAGGTTTCAATGGCTTACCTTCTTTAGTTTCATATGCTAAATCCCTTTCCTTTGCGAGTTTAACTTGCTTTTCTTGCTCTTTGAGTGATTTCTTCGATTTAAAATCTTCAGGGAAATATCCTTGCATTGATAATGCAACGAATATAATAGTAATTACTGCAAAAGCACCAAGAAGCCCTGCTTGTAATCCTGTAGCAAGGCTATCAACAATCTCCTCCGCACTTATATTTTCAAAAATAACATTGATTATCGGAGTAATGATATTGATTGCGATTATAACCAAAAATCCAATTATCAATACTTTTATATAAAGTGGCCAGAGTTCTTCTGTTATATATACTTTTGGCGTCCCTCGTCGTTTATATTCTTTTGCGATATTCTCTGGTGTTCCCATATGATCAATTGCTACCTGAACTGTTTCTAAAGTGGGCTGACCTGTTTTTGATAATTCTTCTGCCTTACTCCAGATGTGATCTTCAAATTCAGCCAAAATTTCCTTATGTTCCTTCTTTTCTTTTAACCAATCAGGTAATTTTGTTTTTACCTTTTTTAAAAATTCTTTTACTAAGCTTTCCATCTTTTTTTCACTCATCTTCTTAAACCTCTTGTGTTTAATTCTTGTTCAATATTAAATCCACAAATTGTACAAAATCTTAATTCTAAATTAGAAAGATCGATTTTATTAGCACACATAGGGCAGTAGAGATATTTATCCTGCTTCAAATTAACTTTAACATCAAATAGCGGAGCAATAGCTTCGGTTAACTTCGAATAAAACCCTACTAGATGGTTAAAGACTCTTTCGCCATATTCAGTCATACTATAAAATTTCTTTTTTCTCCCTGTTTCTTCTCTTCGAGATTTTATTATTTTTTCTCCTTCAAGCTTTCTTAATATTGGATAGAGTGTTCCTTCTTCAATAACTAACATCTCATTTGTTTGGTTTGTCAAATCTTTCAGAATTTTATATCCATGGAGTTCTTTTTCTTCTGATTGCATAATAATTGATAAGATGCAAAGAGAACTAATACCTCGGTTAATTTCTGTTTCTTGCTTTTCAACGTATTCCCTAAACTCTTGTGATGCAATTAAAACGTTTGAACCATATTCTTTTACTCGTTTAATAATCGCTACCAACTCATTTTGTGTTTTTATACAATATAGTATTTTATGAATACTATATCACGTATAGTATATAAATCTTTGTATTTTTGGTACAGATTGTTAAAACTTATGGTTTGCCATGGTTAGCTAATA
>JAHLWJ010000249.1 GCA_019057975.1 Promethearchaeota archaeon
AAGGCCCGAATAGCCTGATTACAGTTTTCGACCTTATTTTGCTCCTCTGAAAGGGCGAAATAAGCTATTCCCTGGTTCCATTGAATTAAAGAATAACCAAGGTCATGATTTTCTCGGATATAGAACTCTAATGCCTCATTTAAAGCTTGTATAGCCTTATTAATGTTCTCGGCCTTATCTTGAACAGTGGCAAGGATACAATAGGCATTTCCTAGTGCAGTCTTAACCTGAACATAATTTCTAGGGGAACTCTTTAGATTATAGAATTTTAATACTTCATTAAAAGCCTGGATGGCCTGATTACAGTTTTCGGCCGTGTTTTGAACCTTGGCAAGGTTGATATATGTGCCTCCAAGGTAGTTTTTTGCCAATGCATAATCAAAAGGCGAATCCTCTATTTTATAGAATTCTAATGCTTCATATAAGGCTTGAATAGATTTATTACAATTCTCGGCCGTGTCTTGAACCTCGGAAAGGATACTGTAAGCCCACCCAATACTTGCCATAATTTGTGCATAATCTAAAGGATGATCCTCTGGGGTATAATATTTTAAGGCTTTTTTAAAAGCTTGAATAGCTATATTAGAATTCCTGGATTTATCTTGAACGTTGGCAAGGATATTATAAGTTAATCCAAGATTAAACATTGTTCTCGCGTAATCCATAGGATAATCCTTAGGGGTGTAAAATTTTAAGGCTTCATTGAAAGCTTGAATAGACTTATTACAATTCCCGACTGTGTCTTGAATTTCGGCAAGGATACTATAAGCAATTCCAATACTTTCCATAGCTTGAGCATAATCTAAAGGATGATCCTCTGGGGTATAATATTTTAAGGCTTTTTTAAATACTTGGATAGATTTAATACAATTCCCGACTTTGTCTTGAATTTCGGCAAGAGCGCCAGAGGCAGATCCCCCTACAATTTCCCCATATGTAATCCCTAGATTTTTCAAAGTCTTGGCATAATCTAAAGGATATTTCTCTGGAGTATAATATTCTAAGGCTTCATTAAAAGCTTGGATAGCCTTATTAATGTTCTCGGCCTTATCTTGAACATTGGAAAGAGTGCCATAAGCAGCGCCCAAGTTGTTTAAAATAACTGCATACTCCATGGGGAAATCTTCTTGGTTGTAAAACCGTAAGGCCTCCTGATTGGCTTGAATAGCCTTATTACAGTTTTTGACTTTGTTTTCGACTTTATCATGAACCTGGGCGAGAATAGCATGCACTATGCCCAAGTTGCTTAAAATATCGGCATAATCCATGGGGAAATCTTCTTGGTTGTAAAACCGTAAGGCCTCCTGATTGGCTTGAATAGCCTTATTACAGTTTTCGACTTTGTTTTCGACTTTATCATGAACCTGGGCAACATCTTTATAAACAATACCCAGGCTGCTTTGCGTTCTAGCATATTTAAGTGGATAATCCTCAATAGGATAGAATTTCAAAGCCTCATGAAAAGCTTGAATAGCCTTATTACAGTTTTCGAGTGTATTTTTCTTTTTAGAAATAATTAAATAAGAACTACCCAAATCAAATTGTATATTGGCATAACTTTTGGGGTAATTCTCTGGGGTATGTAATTTCAAGCAATTTTCAAAAGCTTGAATACTTTGAAGAATTTTCTTTATAAAAGTTTCTACATTATTTAATTCCAAATATATTGAAGCAATTTTTATAAGCGTGTATGCTCTTTGAGAATCATTATTCAATCTTATACTTTCCTTTAGAGAATCCTCAAAATATTTTAGTGCATCTTCCCATTTTTTTAATTCAAAATAACAACAACCTAGATAATAATAATTTAATGCTTCCAAAATTGATTTAGGTTTTTTATCCTTAATTTTTTCAACATAATCAAGAGCTTTATTAAAATTTAGCATAGCATCTTGTATTTCATTTAAATTAAAGTAACACATTCCTATTAAATCATAAGCACTTACTTTGTTGTCATCAAGCGATGGGCAATAGTTAAGAATTTCTTTATATTGCCTAATTGCTTCCTTATAATTTCCTTTGCTTTCATATTTTTTGCCCTCACCAAAATAATGCATAAATAATGGTTGATACCCAAGACTTTCTATGTAGCTTTCAGGCAATCCCTTAATCATTAGTCTGCTCTTTTGCACTTCATTGTTTAAAATAAAATTTTCTCGTTGTTGCTTAATATTTTCCTGAATGATTTTTTTTTCTTCATATCTATTATCTATTATATTATATACATTTATTCCTGCTATCAATATTACTATTATAATTCTTATTATATTCCTTTTGTTTCCTTTTATGCCTAATTTTGGAAATATTTTTAATTCTAAGATAAGCATCAATATAACAGTAATAATGTTTAAATAAAACATAGTCACAATACCCTCTCATTGATTAACACTATTTGTATTCCCAATTTAACCGTAAATTGAACTTTCCCCAACTTATTATTACGACAGATGTTTTCTAAAATACTTCACTTACTATTAATAATCCTTCTTTTTTGGGAATAATAATTTATAAATATAAAAAGCCCTCCAACAAATGCCAAAGGGTTTGAAATTGCCTGGCTCCCCTAGCAATTTTTCTAACCTAATTAAGATTTGTTAGATTTAAAATAGAATAAATAAGGCTTATTGTTTCATTGTATAATATTTGAATATGATTCTTTGATTGCTCATTTCTATTTTTTAATATATTGGATAAGCTACCTATAATACGATCATAATCAGTTTTCATAGCTATTAATTGAGCATATTCAACACTATCTTTTCCGTTTTTAGCTAAACAATTACACATAGAATTCCATTTGAATCCTTGCCTAGGTAAATCATATTTTTTATTCTTTATATTTTCTAATTCACCTTGAAATTTATATATTAGATTTCTTAAGTAATTTGCAAATGTTGCACTGTCAATTAAATCAACTTGGTACTTTTTATAAAAAACAATTGTTTCAATGAATATTTTAGATATATCTTCGCTTATATTACCAAGCATTAATTTTATTCTATTTATTCTTTTTTGATCATTTTGAAAAGATTCATATTGTTGAATAACTGTATTACAAGGAGTTAGATATAATGAATTGGCTTTAATTGACGGGTAATCAATAATATCTAAGGCCATGAGGCAACCAGATGTTGTTAGACCAGTACCTGTAGAAAATACATTAATATTTATTGTGGGAATATTTGGGATATGATCCTGCATATAACTATATCGAGAATCTTCTGATTCAAGCAACCTATCGCCTTTTTTTTCAATTAAATCGGCAGGGATGGAGTCAATAATACGGTAAAGCATTTCATTTTCATGTTTTAAATCTACAAGATATTTTATTGCTTTATTATTTTGCTTTACGGTATTAATATTTCGATCTAGCGAATTTTGTGTTTTTTTTAATTTAGCAAGTAATTTAGTTTTTTTACCCATAATTCATTTCCCCTATAAATAACCAAGTTTGGGCACAAATTTAAAACTTACATTCACCCTGATATTAATTTTACAACACGTTATGCGTAACCTTTCTTTGCCTAACCATACAGGTCAAGACAGCCATATTTGATAAGATGTTTTATTAATTCAGGGATATACATAGACTCCTCTTTTGGAATTGTTTTCAATAATTCGATGCTCTCTTTTCCCTTATGGTATGAATAAATGATTGATGCAACTTCACGAAGATGAATTTCCATTTTATTGTCCTTTATTATTTCTTCCAAAAATTTTTCAAAGTTTGGAATGAAGGAAACTATGGCTTCAACAGACTGTCCTAGAGTACCTCTTGCAATCCTATTTTCTTCATCAACAAAAGCTAAAAGCTTCAAAATTTGCTCTTTTCCAAAAGTAAATATCTGAGTTTTTCCAAATTCTCGAGCTTCTTCAGTCAGGGTGTCCTTATAATATGCTATATCAGGATGCCCAGGTATATGTGCCAAGATGCAAATAAGAATCCTAGGTATATCTTCAATATCTTTTGTTTTGAAATAATCAATTATAAGCTGCCAAGATTCATTTCGGTCAGCATATTTTTTATGTAATGCATATAGACCTAAATAAACCTCATCTAGTTTGTCAGAAGCAAACAATGTTTTGGCTAATTTAAATGAAATATTAGGGACTTTATTCGAAAGATGTTGAACAAATATTGAAAGAAAGGTTTTCTTGTTGAGTTGATTTGCGCGCGTTCGCTCAAAAAAGATTATTGTATCTTTAGGATTATTTTTTAGATAAGTCTTAATATTAATCCAATATGCATCACCATTCTTTGGGATATAAACGATTCCATAAACTGGCAGATGATAATTTATCCAATAGTCAAAGTGATTTTTGACAGGTATTTTACAGAGATTTTTTTCCTTGTTAAAGTATGATTTCCCCGACTTTATTTGTGCTGCAATAAGTTTACCGGTTGGCTTTTCGTTTTTTATAATTTCTATCATAGCATCGATACCTAGGTCGTTATTAGCATTTATTTCATGAAAGATACAATTATTATGGTCAACAATTGAACGAATAAAGTCAACTCCAATCTTAGAAGTCGAATTTGTTTTGGTATATTTCAGATTATGCATTTTCTTTCCTTTAGGTTACGTATACCGTTTCGCCGATATGAGAAGTTGCGACCATAGGGAGCAATTTGGGTGGAGCGACTGAAAGGAGCGAAACCTTATATCGGCTGTTAGGCGCTGTGCAAATATTATTAAGAACCTTTTTCTATTTCTTATCTTTTAACTTCAGCAAGAGCTATTCGCTCAATTCCAAATACGTCTAAACCAAGGTTTGCCTTTTTCATATATCGTTCCTTCATCTCTATTGATCCAATATCTTCAATAAGAGAAAGATGATATTCTGAAAGATAATCACTTATACCTTTCGGGTCCAAGCCATAAATCCACATTTTAAATCCTTTAACCATCCATTTATAATAGCTCTTTTTTGCAACATTATTGAGGTCTTTGCCCTCAATAAGACTTTTTAGAACGTAGGTAAAGACAATTTTACTGCCAGGAGCAGTCTGCGCTACATATTTTAATATATTGTCATTGGTTTCTTTTGAAATATATTGCGTAACTCCTTCTAAGATAAAAAGAGTCTTAGAGGTTAAATTGTATCCTGCTTTTTTTAATTCAGTATCAAGACTTTGCTTCTCAAAATCAATTGGAACATAAACAACATGATTTGGAAGCTTTCCTAATATTTTCATTATTTTTTCTTTTTTCTTTTTTATTATAGATGGATAATCCACCTCAAAGTAACGTATGTTTTCTATACCTGGAATATAATAAGCACGGCAATCATATCCAGCACCCAAGTTGACAACTGACTCAAGACCCTTTTTTGCAATACTATCTTTTATTACATCATCTATATAACGAAAACGGCAAAAAAACCAACCCATCTCCCCAGGACTACTTTTTTCTCCCCATTTCATAAGGAAATCAAATATTTTGGGTGAATGCATGAGAAATATAAAAAATTTGTAAAGAGGTGACAATAATTTTTCAGAATATGGATCTTCAAAAAGCCGCTTTTCTTTAGGATATAAATTTCCTGTAGCTCTTACATAAGCAACACCCATACCTGTATCAATTGCTTTCATAATTTTACTTCTTGTTTAAATATTAATATTTGCATTGCGCCTAACTTGTTTATATCTGAACTCGAGTTCTTTATTTTAGTTTATACTTTTAAGAGAGTTTGTCAATATTACTAAAAAAACCAATTGATAATTCAATATTTTAATATAGCGTCTTGTAAGCCTGTCTATGTGTAACGCAAAGGCAAATATGCAAGTAAAGAAGAGATAACAGAGGGAAATTAGAGTTTACAAGAGAATAGAGGTCTAAAAGCGGGGCATATCAGGGGTCACGAAAAATATTCTCTAATTTAAGCGTGTTTTAAGCGCCTATTTTAAGGTGGCTGGTACGATTCATTAAGTTAGGGTAAATTCGTCGCGTATGCGCCGTTTTAGAAGCTTTTTTAAAAAACGCTAAAAACCTTATATATCAACGGTCTTATTGATTTTTAGCAATATCAACCCGTAATTCATTGATTGTCTGTTTGATTTCCTTGATTTCAGCAGTAACATTATGGGAAAATTCCTTTTGATTCTTCACTATTTCGGTAATAAAAAACTCTAATTTCCATACTAAATATACAGAAAGCACCAGGGGAAAGCCGTTATTTGCTATTAATTTTAGTACATATTCAATATCCAATTCACTTATTTCCTTTCCAGGTGTGCTTTGGTCCAGGCCTGATATCAAGATGTAAGAAATTTTTCTTTTCATAATACCCAATACCATTAAATCCCATTTCATGAGCATAAAGAAGAAGATCATAAAGCAAAAAATCGCCTGCGTGAATATCTACCGCCATACCCAGGAGATGATAAGAACCGGAAACTCCCCCGACCCTATGATTTTCTTCTTTACACCGGTAACCGGAATTGATATATATTGGCCTATTTATAACCATTCTTAAATGATTCAGTCTGGCCAAAAAATCCGGAAACAACATAACCCGCCTGCAGCAGGGGCAGTCAAACTCATACAAAGAAAAATATTCAGTTAATTCTATATCATTAATTATATCCATAATTTATTTATATCTTAAGATCCTGCCGTTCCTTACTACATCCGGCATAGCCTTATATATAATTTCGTTCACCTC
>JAHLWJ010000250.1 GCA_019057975.1 Promethearchaeota archaeon
TCTTCTTTTTCTTCTTTAAGTTTTTGAATTTTCTTATCCTTACTTCTCATTTTTAAAGCAGTTATAGTAATACCTTGCAAGTTAAGCAATTTTTTGATAAAAATATAAGTTGCCACCAAAATTCCAACCAAATAAAATACATTAACAGTCCAGAAATATGGATCGATAGTTTCATAAATCTGCAAATTTAAAAATGGTAGAAATGGAGAAACTACAGCTATTAATCCAATCCATATCATTCCTACTAACAGAATCACTTTCTCCCAAGATCTAGTTTGAATTCTAAAAAATACATATAGATGCAACCAATACATAACACATATAAAAGCAATAGGTGTGAATATCAAAGACCCAATTGCTAAAGCTAACAAAACATTTATCGCAAATTTATTACGCCATAGATCTAATATTTCTTTTACCGTCATTTGATCCTGCACCTGAGCTTTTGCAAATTCTTTTCTTAAAGAAAAATATTTCTTCTTAATTTCCCTTGCTACTTTTTTTGCTTTCTTTTTCCAAAAAGTTAATTTTCCCAACTCCACAGCTTTTTGAAATTGCTCACTAGCTAAGGGTAAAATATAAAGAGTCAAAAGTAAAGAAACAATTCCATAGATATAGAGAATCTTGTCTATCCAAAACCATATCCCGTCTTGAGTCACCGCTGTAGCTAGGAAGTAGCTTGAAAATATTTTGTAGATTGCATAGCCAATTAAAATTGTAGGAACTATAATTTCAACAACAATTAAAGATTTGATCCTTTTTTTCTTGAGTTTACCGCTAAATTTACCCATGAGAAGCAAAAATCCATTTGCAATGCCTAAAATTAACCCAAAGCCAGAGAGAAACATAATAACCCAAAAAAAGATAAGGAAAGTGATGTTTAAAGTTAGGATTCCAAAAATAAGAACCCAAAGCATTACTAGAGAAGTGAAAATTAATCCAATGATGTAGATTATTTTATAAGATTTTTCTTCCATTATATAATAAAAAGAACCAGCTTATTTAATTTCTAAGTTATTTCTATTATGTAGTGAATTATCTTATAAATTAAAATTATTTTAGAAATGAAGGCTGGAATTGCTAATCCTATTATTAATGAAGTTTGGAATATCAAACATATTTTACCAGAAGCTTTTCCTGATGGAAATCCGGCGACTCCTGCATGGTTTGAAATATCAGGTCCGCTGTTAGAAGCACTTTTTGGTTATAATGCTAATCCTGCTTTATTGGAAATTATCGTATATCCGTCATTACTATTACTCATTGGATTTGTATCCTTGAAATTATGGAAAAGGAATTCAGGACCTTCTGTTGAATTATCTAAATCTCCTATTGAACTAGCTTCCATTGAATTATCTAAAAATTAGTGTTTTTTTTCTTTTATTTCATTTTGGCAATTGAAATTATAGAATAAGCTATGGTTAGAAAGTGGAAAAAAAAGAGAATTTTTGCTCTATGTAACTATAAGTATGATTAATATTTAAAGTTTTCTATGAAAGGACAAAGGAACTATGCACTCTCGATGGAAAAATGCATATATTTAAATATTTATTATTTCTTGATTAGTACTTAATAGATCTATAATAATATGAAAACCAACTATTCAAATAGTAAATTATTTTAGAAAAGTTTAATTTTAAAAAATATGGTTGATATGACCAGAATAATAACTGAAATAAAAGAAAAATTTAAAATCATAGGTAGAACAGAAGAACTAAAACAAATAGTATTAGCTCATGCAGTAGGAAAGAATATATTATTAGAAGGGAACGTAGGAGTTGGAAAAACTACTTTAGCTAGAGCAATTGCAGAGTATTATGGCCCTAATGATTCTGATTCTAGTAATTCAATTTTTTATAGGGTCGATTGTAGTGAGGAATTATTACCTCATAACCTCGTTGGTTATTTTGAGCCTCCTCTTGTCATTGCAAAAGGATATGAAGAAGATTCTTATAAATACGGTCCGTTAGCTTTAGCTATGTTAAATGGAGGATGCTTATTTATAAATGAAATAAATAGGATGCCAGAAAACACCCAAAACTCATTACTTACATCTTTAGATGAAGGTATTTTAGAAATACCTAAATTGAAAACAATAGAAGCTCACAAAGATTTTTTTGTAGTCGCGACTCAAAATCCAGCAGCTCATGTTGGAGTTACTGTTTTAGGTGAGGCTTTAGTCGATCGATTCATATGGATTAATTTAGACTATCAAAAACCAGAAGAAGAAATTCAAATAATCAAGCAGGAAGCAAAAGTAAACTCGGAAAAAATAACGAAGATATCTCAAAATATTATCCAAGCTACTAGAGAGACAATCTCAATCAGAAGAGGGAGCTCAATTAGAGGTGCCATTGATTTGGCTATATTGATAAACCAATATGATAGTTCTGATAACTCAAGCAATTGGGTTGAAGCGGCTGTAATGGCCTTATACAATAAAATCGAATTAGAGGATGGACTTACTCAATCTAAAAAAGAGATAATAACTAGTATCGTTTTAGCTGTTTTAAATAAATCAGATTTTCAATAATCGATGATTTCTCTGCGGAGGGATCCGAGGAGATTGAGAAGAATCTGCATGTTAGGCTTACTGAAAGTAGGCAAAATGAAGATGTTTTAGAATATGAAATTGCTAGAAAAAAAAGGAAAAAACCGGATTACTACAAGCACCTTGCTGATACTCTTGATTATCAAACAATTAAAAGATTAACTCAGTTAGCAATAGCGGCTGACAACTTGGATGCAGTAATGGGACTTTTAAAAGCAAACGTTTATGCGGCAACAGACATTTTAGATACTGAAGACGGTGTAAGATTCTTCTCTGAAAAAGTTAAAGAACAAGGGGATTTCATGCCAGAAGTTTATTTTTTTATAAGGCGCCCAATATCCGCAAAGTACAAATCAATTTTTAGACGCCTTGCTCGCCAAAGTATATTAAAATTATCTTTGAAAATAACTAGCAAGGGGATAAGAGGGAAGTTTAAAAAATCAGTTCCTTATTACCAAATTGGAATGCCTGAATTTAGTTTGGATGAGACAATCCAACATAATCCCCTAAAGATTCATGAAAAAAGTATAAACTATAAAGATATCTATGGAATTGTAAGGAAGCGACAAAAACGTAAAGTCGTGCTGATATTAGATACTAGTGGGAGTATGTATGGTCGTCTTTTATTGAATGCAGCCCTTACGACTTCGGTGTTAGCCTATAATATGGAAAAAGAAGATTATGCCATTGTTTTATTCAACTCAACAGCAATGACATTAAAAAAAATCAACCAGAAAAGAACAACTCTCAAAATCATAGATGATATCTTAGATTCAGAAGCAGTTGGTTTTACTGATATTCATTTAGGTCTTGAAAAAGGATTAGGTGAATTGAATAAAACAAGAGAAGCAAGGAAAAGTCGGTTCGGAATTTTGATCTCAGATGGTATATTTAATAGAGGAAAGAATCCAATTGAAGTCGCAAAGCTCTTTCCAAAGTTACATGTTATTGGTATGCCAGCTGAAAACGATGCTACTCAAGGGATTAGGACATGTCGAGAGATAGCAGAAGCAGGGAGAGGAAAGTTTTATGCTGTAACCGATTATAAGGAGATTCCTAGAGCATTAATCGAGTTATTAACTCATGATTAAGAGATAATTAGTTTCACGTTTAATTAGCAACTTAATAGAGATGCTCTTTATAGTACCGTTTGACCTTTTCATATTTTCTTAGATAATCTTTGTCTTTATCTTTTTTTAAAGTAATAAATGATGCTAAAAATTTTTCATAAGGATTATTTTATATGATGTATTATTTAGTCAAGAAATAGTGTAAGAGGAATTATAGATGGGAAATGATATTCGCTTTGGAGTAATGACGGTACAGAATCTTCCTTGGGAAAAGGAAGTTGAACGTTGGAAACTTATAGAAAGTTTAGGATTTGATAGTGTCTGGTTAGCAGACCATTTTACTGATCCTGTAAATCACGCAGGCCATTGGTTTGAGTCCTGGACGCTTCTTGCTTCATTAGCAGTAGTGACTGAAAAAATTAGGATTGGAACTTTAGTCTCTTCCATGCCATTACGTAGGCCTGCAGTGTTAGCAAGGCAAGCACTAACAATTGATCATATTTCAAATGGAAGATTAGAGTTAGGGCTGGGCACGGGTGCTAGTAGAGATCCTGTTCACAAGATGTTAGGAATTGATGATTGGGTTGGATTAGAAAGAGTTGAGCGCTTCACAGATCAAATAGAGGTAATTGACAGACTCTTACGTCATGATGTATCAAGTTATGATGGGAAGTTTTACAAATTAAATGAAGCAACAATGAATCCACAGACAATTCAGAAACCCCGACCACCTTTAGTAATTGCAGCAATGGGGAAGTCAATGCTGAAAATTGCAGCGAAGTATGCTGATACCTGGAATTCTTTTGGATCCGAAGACTGGCGTACTCCTGCAGAAAAGATACTAGAAAACACTAGAAAGCGAGTAGAACTTATGGATAGATATTGTGATGAAATTGGGAGAAATCCAGAAAAGTTGCGACGTTCTTTATTATTCTATAGCCGACATGGAAGAACAATCCTCGATTCCGAAGAAAATTTTCGTAATGTAATAAATCAATATAAAGAAATAGGAATGAATGAATTTATTATATACTACCCTTTCTTCGATTCAAAACAAATCGAAAATATCAAATTAATAGCTAAAGATGTAATCCCTGATTTACGGTAAGGGGGAAAATTGAAAAAGGAAAAGAGTAAAATGTTTCATAATTTGCCTGAGAATGTAAGAAAACGGATGGAATATCTAGAAGAGATTGATTCAAAGGATAGAAATGATGGAACTCCGCGATTAAAAAGATTACGTCAAATACCCCCCGAAACGGGTAAATTTCTTTCACTATTAGCGGCTTCTGTTCCTAAAGGAAAATTTATTGAAATAGGTACTAGTGCAGGTTATTCAACTCTGTGGATAGCACTTGCTTGCAAATTACTCGGAACTAAAATAACCACCTTTGAAATATTGAAAGAAAAGATTAATTTAGCAAAAGAAACTTTTAGAGAAACAGATATGGAAAATTATATTGAATTAATTGAAGGCGACGCGAGAAATTATTTAAAAGATTATAAAAATATTGCATTTTGTTTTTTAGATGCTGAAAAAGAAGTTTATGACGAATGCTATGACTTAGTAATTCCAAATATGGTCAAGGGAGGAATATTGATTGCTGACAATGCAATTAATCATTATGAAACTTTAAAACCTATGTTGGATAAAGCCTTAACTGATCAGCGTGTAGATGCCCTTATAGTGCCAATAGGGAAAGGAGAATTATTATGTAGAAAGTTATAATACCACAATTTTTAAAAAATTTATTTGAATTAATATAATTATGGATTTATGGAAAGAAATACCTCCTGGAGATGACCCTCCACTTATTTTAAATGCAGTAATTGAAGTCATTAGCGGTTCAAGAGACAAATATGAGTATAAACATGAGTGGGAGGCTTTTGTTTTAGATCGAATTATTCCCTCTTCTGTTATATTTCCTGTGGAGTATGGATTTGTCCCTCAAACATGGTCAGATGACAATGATCCTCTTGATATTATGGTATTAAGTTATGAACCATTAGAAGTGGGATGTATTGTGAAAGTTCGGGTGATTGGAGCCTTGATTATTGAGGATGAACATGGAGATGATCCGAAAATTCTCTCTGTTTTAGTTAACGATGCACGATTTAGTGGGTATACTGATATTCAAGATGTCCATAAACATAGATTAAAGGAAATTCAAGAATTCTATGAAACATATAAAAGATTGGAACCACATAAATGGGTTAAATTTAAAGAATGGAAAAGCGGGAAAGCTGCAAAAGAAATTGTGGATTATTCAATTAACTTATTTAAAAATGGAGAGCAAATGTAAAAATATAATATTATTCTAATTAAGTCTTACAAATAATTTTATATGTAGAGTTAGCTAAATAATATCAATTTCTGAATTATGTTTCTAATTCTAAAACATATAAATAATGGTTTTATTTCTATTGACTTATATAAGTAAAAATAAGAGTGCAAAATGGAACATATACAACCTCAATTTATCTTTAAAATTTGTTTAATTGGTAGCGGTGGTGTTGGAAAGACTTGTATCGCTCGAAGACTATGTTTTAATACTTTTAATGCAAAGACCCAATTGACTGTTGGAATAGATTTTTATACGTATGACATCCCTGTTGTAGTTAAAGGTGATGAAGTTTTTACTCGCCTTTCAATCTGGGATTTTGGGGGGCAAGAACAATTTAAAACATTATTTAGTTATTATATCAACGGGGCGAATGGAATCTTTCTAGTTTTTGATTTATTAAATATGGAGTCTCTAATCAAATTGGATTGGTGGTATGATAATTTAACAAAGTTTAACGTTCACGATCGACCTAAAACTTTGGTTGGAACAAAACATGATTTAGTGCAAGGAGTTGATAAAAAATATAAAGTTGATAAGTTTATTATTGAACAATTCCTCCATGACCACAATGAAAAAGATTTCGTAAAAACCTCCTCAAAGGAAAATAGTAATATCATCTATTCTTTTAAAGAAATGACCAAAAAAATAATGCAATCTCATAATTTAGATTATGATAAATTTCCTTAATATTTAAT
>JAHLWJ010000251.1 GCA_019057975.1 Promethearchaeota archaeon
TTAATGAAGTATTAAAGCTTGCTCAAAGGGAGAAAATAGATAACCGGACCGCAGCCTATATATATGCTGTATCACAAGTAGCAAAAGCAATGGAAGCACGAGGAATTTGGCCATAATTTTTTTATCAGCGATTTTGAAAAAAAATAAAAAATTTAATTAGGTTAAGGAGGTAAAAAAAATGGCAAAAATAGAATTTAGTAATCATACCAATCTTATAGAGCAAGCGATTTATAAATATAATCTTCAGGATGTAGTAGAACCGGATTTTTTCCGGGAGATAATGCCCTATAAAGAGATACCCAAGGTAACTTTTAATCATAGACATGTTCCTATGGCTATGCCTGATGAAATTTGGATTACTGATACAACTTTCAGGGATGGTCAGCAGTCTCGATCTCCCTATACTGTAAATCAAATAATGAAAATTTTCGATTATCTTCATGAACTTGATAACGATTCCGGAATAATAAGACAGACAGAATTTTTTGTTTACTCTAAAAAAGATAGGGAAGCCCTAGAAAAATGTTTAGCCAAGGAATATAGATATCCAGAAGTAACTGCCTGGATAAGAGCAAAAAAAGAGGATTTTAAATTAGTTAAGAATTTGGGTATAAAAGAGACAGGTATATTAGTTTCTTGTTCAGATTATCATATATTTAAAAAACTTAATCTTACACGAAGGCAGGCAATGGAGATGTACCTTTCTATTATAGAATCAGCCCTGGAAAATAAAATAATTCCGAGATGTCATTTTGAAGATATTACCAGAGCTGATTTTTATGGCTTTGTTGTTCCTTTTGCTAACGAGCTCATGAAGCTTTCCAGACAAGCGAAGATGCCAATTAAAATAAGAGCCTGTGATACTTTAGGTTTAGGTGTTTCTTATCCGGGAGCAGCTATACCGCGATGTGTACAGGGCATTATATATGGACTTAAACATTATGCTGAGGTGCCTTCCGAATGGATCGAATGGCACGGGCATAATGATTTTTATAAGGTGGTGAACAATTCAAGCACGGCTTGGCTTTATGGAGCTTCTGCCATAAATACTTCTCTCCTTGGAATAGGTGAAAGAACCGGAAATTGTCCTTTGGAAGCAATGGTCATTGAGTATGCTCAAATTAGAGGAACAACAAAAAATATGAGACTGGAAATCATAACCGAGATAGCCAATTATTTCGAGAGGGAACTTAAATATAAAATACCGTCTCGAACTCCTTTTGTAGGGGATGCTTTTAATAAAACCAGAGCAGGAATTCATGCGGATGGAATATTAAAGGATGAAGAAATTTATAATATATTTGATACAGAAAGGATATTGAATAGACCTGTGGCAGTAACAGTTGGTTCGCATTCAGGGCTGGCGGGGATTTCATTTTGGTTGAATAAATATTTTAAATTAGAAAGGGAAAAAAGAATAGACAAAAGAGACCCGATGGTTTTAAAGTTAAAGGAATGCATTGACAAAGAATATGCAAAAGGTAGGGTAACTAGTTTTAGTGATGAAGAATTGGAATCTTTAATAAAACTCTCCATTGAAGGAAGAGGACAGGATAAAGGTGAAACACCCGGTTTCGATTTATCGAACCCGTAAGGAATCGTGTCGGAACAATCCTATTCATAATTAAAAGTAATAGTTTATTTGAAAAATAGCTTTGAATTTAGGAGGCCTTCAAATTGTCATTAACAGTAGCACAGAAGATAATAAGCGGGCATTTGGTAAGAGGAAAGATAATTTCAGGAGAAGAAATAGTAATAAGCATTGATCAGACACTTACTCAGGATGCTACCGGAACAATGGTGTATCTACAACTTGAAGCACTTGGAGTTAATAAGATAAAGACAAAAAAGTCTGTCGCATATATTGATCATAATACTCTTCAATCAGGCCCAGAAAATGCCGATGATCATCTTTATATCCAGACTGCAGCAAAAAAGTATGGGATATATTTTTCTAGATCAGGTAATGGTATATGCCATCAAGTTCATTTGGAGAAATTTGCGATTCCAGGACAGACGCTTTTAGGCTCTGACAGTCACACTCCCACTGCTGGTGGTATGGGAATGCTGGCTATGGGAGCAGGTGGACTCGATGTAGCTGTGGCTATGGCAAGCGGAGAATATTATATTACAATGCCCAGGATAGTAAAAGTTAATCTTATTGGGAAATTGAATCCGTGGGTTTCGGCAAAAGATATTATACTTGAACTTTTAAAAAGAGCGACTGTTAAGGGTGGAGTTGGCAAGATATTTGAGTATGCTGGTGAGGGCGTAAAGAACTTGTCTATTCCTCAAAGAGCAACAATCACTAATATGGGGGCTGAAATGGGAGCAACGACTTCTATATTTCCGAGTGATGAGATTACCTTTAGCTTTTTAAAAGCTCAAAAAAGAGAGAAGGATTTTTTCGAAATAAAAGCTGATAATAGGGCAATTTACGATGAAGAGATAGAAATAAATCTTTCCCAATTAGAACCTTTGGTAGCCTGTCCTCATAGTCCTGATAAGGTAGTGCCTGTATCCTCCTTAAAAGGACTTAAGATTAATCAGATAGTTATAGGCAGCTGTACAAATTCTTCATATGGCGATTTGTTAAGGGTGGCAAGAATTCTCGAAGATAAAACTATAGCAGAACATGTTTCTTTGGCAGTAGCACCGGGATCAAAACAGGTTCTGTCTATGCTTGCTCAAGATGGAGTTTTGGCATCGCTAATTATGTCGGGAGCAAGAATTCTTGAATGTGCCTGTGGTCCCTGTATTGGTATGGGACAATCTCCGCCAACAAATAGCGTGTCTTTAAGAACTTTTAATCGGAATTTTAAGGGGAGATCAGGTACACTCTCGGCAAAAGTATATTTAGCAAGTTCCGAAGTTGCTGCAGCATCAGCAATTACCGGTTATCTTACTGACCCAAGAGAATTCGGATTAAAAGATTATAGTGAAATTAAAATACCTGAAATATTTTTAATTAACGATAATATGATTTTAACACCAGTTAAGAATTGCAAAGAAGTCGAAATAATAAGAGGACCCAATATAAAGCCGTTTCCGTTAAGTGGGTCCTTAAGTCCAGAGGTTCAAGGAAAAGTTTTAACCAAAGTAGGGGATAATATCACCACAGATCATATAATGCCTTCAAATGCAAAACTTCTTCCTTATAGATCAAATATACCCTACCTTTCTAATTATTGTTTAACTCCTTGTGATAAAGATTTCCCGGAGAAAGCAAGAGAGAATGGAGGAGGATTTATAGTTGGAGGCTCAAACTATGGACAGGGCTCAAGCAGAGAACATGCTGCCCTTGTCCCTTTATATCTTGGAATAAAGGCGGTATTAGCAAAATCATTTGCGAGAATACACCAGACAAATCTTGTAAATAACGGAATAGTCCCTTTGGTATTTGAAAATCCAGAAGATTATGATAATGTTAAAGAAATGAATGAACTTTTAATAGAAAATACCCTTTTTCAGGTTAAAAGAGGAATAGTTAAAATTAAAAATTTGATAAATGGTAAAGAATATAAGATGCTCTTAAATATCACTGCACGACAAAAAGAGATAATAGTTCAAGGGGGGCTTTTAAACCTGTTAAAGTCAAAAGGGAACATAAAAAAATAATTATATCAGGGGGAAACAAAATTGTCCTATAATATTACTTTAATTCCAGGTGATGGAATTGGTCCAGAGGTTACAACTGCTACAAAAAAGGTTTTGGAGGCTAGTGGAATAGAAATCAATTGGGAAATCGTAGAAGCTGGTGAGAAAGTTATAGAAAAAAATGGCACACCTCTTCCTGATTGTGTGATAGATAGCATCAAAAGGAATAAAGTGGCATTAAAAGGACCTGTAACTACTCCCATAGGCACAGGATTTAGAAGTGTTAATGTGGCACTAAGAAAAGCTTTAAACCTTTATGCCAATGTAAGGCCTGTAAAGTCCTATAAGGGCGTACCATCAAGATATGAGGGTATTGATTTGGTAGTAGTTCGAGAAAATACCGAGGGTTTATATTCTGGTATAGAGCATAAGGTGGGAGAGAATGCTGCTGAGAGCATAAAGATAATAACCAGGAATGCGAGCGAAAGGATTGCAAAATTCGCCTTTGAATTGGCAAAGAAAGAAGGGAGGAAAAAAGTCACAGCAGTTCACAAGGCAAATATAATGAAATACACTGATGGTCTATTTTTAGAATGCGCAAAAAAAATATCTCAAAAGCATCCTGAGATAATTTTTGAAGATATTATAGTTGACGCAATGAGTATGAAGCTGGTTCAAACCCCTCAAGATTATGAAATATTGGTTATGCCAAATCTTTATGGAGATATACTTTCTGATTTGGCAGCAGGATTAGTTGGTGGATTAGGGATAATACCCGGAGCTAATATAGGAGAAAAGGAAGCTGTATTTGAACCAGCACATGGGTCAGCTTCAGAATTAAATTCGAATATGGCCAACCCAACAGCGACAATACTTTCGGGAGTATTGATGCTAAAGCATTTAGGAGAGAATAAAGCAGCAGATCGGATAGAAAAAGCTGTCGAAAAAGTATTAAAAAAAGGTAAAAAAACAACTAAAGATCTTGGAGGAAGTACAGGAACATTGGAGTATACAAAGGCAATTATAGATATTTTATAAATTAAAATTTTTACATTTTGCTTCTTGTCTTATGTTATTTTTTAGTATATTATAATTCTAAATAATATAATGCAGAATGTCTACTTAACTAATAAATGGATTTATCTATCGAAAAATTATTAATTTAGATAAAAAACAAAAGTAGGTGAAGAATTATGCGTAGTGATGTAATAAAGAATGGTGTAGCTAGAGCACCTCAACGTTCCTTGCTTAAAGCATTAGGGATAACCGATGAAGAGATGAAAAGACCTTTTATCGGCGTTGCTCAAGCAGCTAATGAAATAATTCCCGGGCATCTTCATTTAAAAGAAATTGCTCGAGCAGCCAAAGACGGAATAAGAATGGTCGGAGGAGTTCCATTTGAATTTTCTACTATCGGGGTATGTGATGGATTAGCTATGAATCATGAGGGAATGAAGTATTCTCTCCCCAGTAGAGAATTAATTGCGGATTCTATTGAAGTGATGGCCAAAGCCCATGCCTTTGATGCTTTGGTATTGGTTCCTAATTGTGATAAGATTATTCCCGGAATGATTATAGGGGCACTAAGAGTTAATCTTCCTACGATATTGATAAGTGGTGGCCCTATGCTGGCAGGTGTTTATCAAGGTAAAAATATTGCATTAAGTAATGTTTTTGAAGCAGTAGGAAAGTTTCAAACAGATTCTATAAGTAAACAGGAATTAAAAGAGGTAGAGGATTATGCCTGTCCGGGAATTGGTTCATGTGCAGGTCTATATACCGCTAATTCTATGAACATTTGGGCTGAAGCGGTAGGTATAGCTCTCCCTGGCAATGGAACTATTCCAGCGGTTGATGCCCGCAGAATAAGATTAGCCAAACATGCCGGAATGAAAATTATGGAATTATTAGAGAAAGATGTTAAGTTTTTAGATATTATTTCTAAAAAGGCGATAGAGAATGCGATTGCTGTGGAGATGGCTTTGGGAGGTTCTTCTAATACTATGCTGCATTCGCTGGCTATAGCATCTGAAGCAGGCATTCCTTTCGATATAGATGATTTTAACCGAATAAGAGAACAGGTTCCGCAATTGTGTAGCCTTTCTCCTGCAGGGCATTATCATATCCAGGATTTAGACAGAGCAGGAGGTATTTCAGCTTTACTTAATGAACTAAGCAGGAAGAAGATAATTAATTTAGAAAAGATTACAATAACTGGTAATAATATTGGTCAGAATATTAAAAATGCTTCCATATTGGATAATGAAGTAATAAGAACCATAGAAAATTCCTATAATCCCAAAGGTGGCATTATTTTTTTAAAGGGCAATTTAGCTCCTCAAGGTGCAGTAGTAAAAAGTTCGGCAGTACATCATGATATGCTAAGACACGAGGGTCCAGCCAGGGTATTTGAATCAGAAGAGGAAAGTACCAAAGCCATTTTAGAAGGAAAAATTAAAAAAGGAGATGTTATAGTAATTCGCTATGAAGGTCCTAAGGGTGGGCCTGGGATGAGAGAAATGTTAACTCCTACTTCAGCTATTGCGGGAATGGGACTGGATAAAGATGTGGCTTTAATTACCGATGGCCGTTTTTCCGGTGCTACCCGGGGAGCATCTATCGGACACGTTGCCCCTGAGGCAGCCGTGGGAGGGCCTATAGCTATTGTTAGAGAAGGAGATATTATTAAGATTAATATACCTCAAAAAAGGTTGGACCTTAAGATAGAAGAGGAAGAGATAAAACAAAGATTAGATAAATTAAAATTACCGTCTTCTAAAATAAAATCAGGTTATCTGAAATATTATGCTAATTCTGTAGGGCCTGCTGACAAAGGAGCAGTGCGAAACATTAAAACTTTTAAAAGGGTGAATAATTTTTAGAAAGAGAACTAAATCCATTATTTATAACAACACAAGTGATACTAGTATTTACATATAATCGATAAAAAATAAAAAAATTGTTAAGTTTTTCTTGACATTTTAAATTAATCATTGTAATATATTTTAACAAATAAAAATTGTGAAACTTGAAGGAAAAAGTAGGCTGACCGAGATTG
>JAHLWJ010000252.1 GCA_019057975.1 Promethearchaeota archaeon
CTTAAATAGAATTAAATAAAAAGGACTTATAAATTCTCAGTATACTCTAGAAGGGTATATTTTAAATATTTTCAAATCATCAAATTCAATTATTTCGGTTATTTCACGAAAATTTTAATTCTTAATAGTATTTTTTATGTTTTTTAAAAGCTTTGAAACTTCTATTCGGACATAGTAAAAAAAATCATATCTTTCATAAATTATACAAATGATTTCTTAGCAATTTCACTATTCAAAATTCCCAACTCTAACTTCTCGAATTAAAGATTCTCATTTGTTTTTTTCTCTTTTGAAAAGAGAAATTTTAGAAATTTTCCAATTTTCTTTAACTTTGGGATAATAGCACCAGTCTCTTTAATATATAGGTTATGTTTCTCCCCAAATCTTTTTATTAACTCCTTATCTTCACACTTCATTGCAACAATAAAGGGGATAAAAGCAATCAAGGCAATAAGAAAAGCGAATAGATTGTTTTTTAAAAAAGCAAAACCTAAAGCGAGGCATAGATCTCCAGCATACATAGGATGTCGAATAAATGAGTAGATATCGGACTTAATTTGATGTCCCTCTTCTGGAAACAGCATATATACTCCAAGACCATGTCCGATTTCATTGAAACCAGAATTGCGAAGATGCAATTCGAATAAAAAGCGCATAAAAACAAAAAAGATCCCAAATACTATAGCAAGCCATAGAGGAAGCAAGGCTGCTCCTTCTACAATAAGAACATGAAAAATACCGGCATTTCCAGTTATAAGCATTAATATAACGATATGGAAGAAGAAATATCGGTATGCTAGTTCTCCGTATTTGTTTTTGTATTTATCTGCCATTGTTGTAAACCGATATATAAAAACCGAGGCGATAAGCGTAAGAATTGACTGACTGATGAAAATCCCATACCATAGCAATCCATCAAACCACCAGAAAAAGAGCATAATACCTAGGAAAATAAGCAGCCCGATGATAATAATAATCGCTGTTTTTAATGGACTCCTAAATTCTGGAACTTTCTCCTTCAGTAAATTAAAACCTTTTTTCTGTTCTATTTTTATCACCTCTCTATTAATTCTCATCTTTTTTTATTATTCTTATTTTATTCTAGTATTACTAGAAAATAAAATTTTTTATAGAGGTATAGAAAAGGGGCAAGAAGATTTTATGGAAAAAAAAATTGATGATCTTCTGATAATTCCAACAGGACCAACCACCTTTAAGGCCCAAATGGGTGCTTGGATGCGATATAACTCATATAGGAAATTAAAAGAGATGATATCAAATTCTATGAATGTAACCGTTTCACTATCTCAACTTTTGAAGAAAGTTCCAAGCAATAACTTTAATATCTATTAATATCTATTGAGTGAGAGAATTTAATTGCATAAAAACCTTAAATAAATAAAAATACATAATAATTTTATAGCTTGTAAAAAATTCAGTAAATTAGGTGAATCTTATCAATCCAAAATTATATTCAACAAATGAATCCTATACATGTTGTTGTCCACTTAGTGATAATTCCATTATAATTGGAACAAGTTTAGGTCGAATTTTAAGAGGGAATTTAATGGATATAAAAAGTATTACAAATTATTCTTTTTCAAACGAAAAAATGGTGAAGGTATTAAACGATGATTTGGAGTGCATATTCAAATTCAATTTGAGTGGAGGAATTCGAGCAATTAATATACTGGATGAAGAAAATTTAATAATACTAAGTGAACTAGGATGTATTGCTTTATTTAATAAAACCTTAAAAGAGTTTAATTTGATTCAGAAATGTATTGGAGGGAAATATAATAAATATTGGAGAATTTTAGTTTTAGATAAAAATAATTTTATTACAATTGGAA
The DNA here is from genome assembly GCA_019057975.1 of Promethearchaeota archaeon. The sequence continues at coordinate 1,854 of JAHLWJ010000252.1, forward strand.
ATTATCGTCAAATTAAACACTGGAAGAAAATCGGTAGTCAATTTGTTGCTAGTACACTTTCTAAAAATGGTTCAGCACTTTTTTGTTTGGAATGGTACAATAAGGAAAAGAAAATTTTTTTTACAAATGACTATAGCGGAAAAACTGATCTATGGATTTTTGAAAATAATAAAGTTAGAAATATAAATTCTTTCTATATTGATGCGAATCTTCAAAAGAGCATAATTTTAGATGATGATTACATAATTGCTACTCATTATCGTGGAAGAATATACATTTATAAAAAAATAAAAAATAGCTTAGAAAGAATTGAGGAGTTTTCAATCTCTTTGAGATTGGGAAACTATGTTCATTTTTCAAATGAATTAAATATGATACTGATTGGAACAAATGATAATTTAATCCTTCTAAATAAAGATTTTAGCCAAGTTTACACTATTGGAATAGAAGTAAAGCAAATTTTTACAATAAATGGCATAGATCTGATTTTAACGAGTAGAAACATAGTTAGAGCAAATTATGATAAAAAATTTACACCTCCAGAATTACAAAAATATAAATATATCAAAATTGGCCTTATTGGAGAGTCTCAAGTAGGGAAAACCTGTTTTTGTGAATACTTAGAATCTAATGAATTTCGAGAGACTGATTCTTCATTTGGTAAACATGTGTGGACAATATATTACGAAAATAGAAATCGCTTGCTGTTATATGATTTGGCTGGTCAGGAATCAGAAATATTTACATATTTTCCAATGATTAAAGATTCTGATATTATTCTGATTTTTTATCAAGCGATCAAAAGCACGACTTTTGACCAAGCAGTTGATTACTATTTAGAATTAAAACATAAATGTCCTCAAGCAAAATTTTATTTCATTCAAGCATTCTCAGATCAGAAAGAACGTGTTAGGGATTTCTATGTTAAAGGGAAATTTGAGGAAATCGGATTGGATTACGATGAAAATTTAATTAAAGTCAGTTCTAAAGAAGGAACTGGATTTGAAGAATTTTATACAAAAATAATAGATAAATTTGATTGGAATAATGCTCATGGCGTAATAAAATTAAATATATATGATATAGTGGAAAAAAAAATTCATCAATTTTATAAGGAAAATGTTGAAAGTATTTCACTTGATGAAATGTGGGAAGAAGTAAGAATAATTGATAAATTTAGATTGGAAACAATCATTGAATCTTATTATGAACAAGGTATGATTGAATACATTAAAGATGAAAAAGAAATTATTATAAATGATGAAGAATACGCTATTATGCATTCTGATATAGCAGAATATACAGTTCAAAAATCGGGTTATACCTATACAAAAGAATTATTAAGAAATTTAGGAGAAAATGAGAAAAAAGAAAAATATATTAAAAATATTCTAAAATATTATAAAGATAATGGTATAGGTATATTTTTCAAGGAAGATGATCCAAGTTTTGAGGTTTTAATAATAACTAGAAAATTAAATACACACTTTAGAATTCCTGATGATATAAATAAATCCTTACCCAAATTTGAAATCATTTTTGAATACATTGAAAAAGAGCTCAGTGTTGATCCATTTTTACATTTTATGAGTCAATTCCCTCTAAAATTAATACAAATTTCTAAAAATCAAGTTTTATTTCAAATATTACATGAATCAGATCTAAGTTTCATTAATATAAAAATCGATCTCCCCTCAGAAAGCAGTTCAAGTAAAATCTGTTCTATTTCTGTATCCAAAAATAAGAAATTGGACTTTGATATTGAAAAAAAATCAATAGATTTTATTGTTGATTTGGTTGGAGATCAGTTAATAAACTTAAAAACTGATGAAGCTCAAGAGGAAATTGAAATAGTCGACGATCCTTTAGAAGAACTAAAAATTTTATTAAATTCTCCATCTGAAAGATCTTATTTAGATTTTAAAGTTGATTTAAATCTTTCAAATAAAAGAGAGAAAGCTAAATTTATTAGAAACTTAATTGCATTAACTAATTCCTCATATACCAATAATAATAAAGCTTATCTAATAATAGGAATTGCTGAAAAAAGTAATAAAATTCTAAGAATTGAAAATGTGAAAAATACTAGTACTATCGAGCAAAAAATTTCAAATTTAATTGATAAATTCATAAACATTGCTCCTGAAATTGAATGTATTACAATCGACATAAACAAACTTTATGAATGGCAGGAGAATAATGAAATCTCTCAAGAAATTCCTTTTAGTAGAGATCAACAGAAAAAGGAATGCAGAGATAAAATTCTATTGATTAAAATTAAAAGAAATTCTGGTTGTGTATATGAAATTTCAAAGAAAATAAGTTTTCAAGACACTAATGGAAAACCTAAACATTATCCTGAAACCTTATCTTGGTTTAGAATTTCATCACACACTTACATAGCAAGAGAAAATCTGAGACAAATGTTAAGAGGAATTTAAAATTTCAAAACGATAAATCTGAAAAAACATCCTCTTTTTAAACCTGATATAACTACAACTGTAAAAGATCCCGAACTACCAGTGGAGCTAGATAATTTTTTTGGCGAAATTATAGTTTACGCCAGACATGATACTGTTTATGGGTTTTGGAAAGATGATTATAAAAAAATTCATTCTAAAATCTTTAATTTAAGGCTCGCAGATCTTTTCATAGAGAAATTAATAGACGCGTTAATAAGTATTAAGTTTAAAAATGTAAGAGAGATGAAATATAACGATTATGATAATGAAAAAAGAATATTATTTAAAAAATATGGTTCAAGGATTTATGATTCTTTAGGATTACTATGAAAAAATCAAAATAAAAAGGGAATTAAATATATTAATAAATTACACGAAACTTCGGTTATTTCACTATTAGTTAATTTTTAATAAGACACTGTTTTATTTAGGAATTTCATTTGAATTCTAAAAATTCATAAATTACTCTTATTAAATTTTATAAACAAGCTATATGTTTATATATTATATAAAGACGATCTATTGGTAATTCAAATATTTTATAATCAAGTAATAGATAGAGTGTGAAGCTCAATAACATCTGCAAGAAACAGATTAAGAACACAAATTCTAAGATTAGAGCAGGGATTTCCCCAAAATTGGATTTATATTGAGAGAAAAGTTCAGAATACTCTTGAATCAGAAACAGTAGATGGAATAAAATCAAGTCAAAATCTAATTGGGAAAACTACTTATGAAATTTTACTAAATGATATTTTAAATGTTTTTAATCAGAAAATCACAAAAATAAGACCAGTTGTTGGGGCTAATGGAGCCGGGAAAACAACACTTTTAAAGTTTAAGATGAGAGAAGCAGTGGAGGAGATTGCACCCGATTCTAATATTATCTTATTTTTTGATTTTAAGTTTGTTACAGATAATCTTGAAGAGTTTTGGCCTATATTCATACAAAATTTTATTTCTCAATTAACCAATGAAGAAAAACCTCTCTTATCTGAGATTTTAAATACGATAGATTCCACAACAAGAGAAGATGTATTATTCAAGACTCTAAAAAATCCTGATTTGGTAAATAATGTTTTAAAGCTAATATCGTCATCTTCAAGTGAAAGAAGAGCAGCTTTAAGATATTTCTATGATATGCAATTAGATACAAAAACTATAGGTGATTTTTTTTATGGGGTTATAGATTTAGCTCTTGAACTGGATTATCTAGTCTTGATTGTATTTGACGAAATTCAGTTTCTTGATGAAATAGATGCCTCAAAACGCTTGTTGAAACTGTTTGCAGAGAAATTTGTAAGATATTTGATGGAAAAATTTTCAAATAAGAGGGTATGTATTGCTATATCATGTTTAGAGAATCCAGATGAAAAAGAATGGACAAAATTAAAAAGCCATAGTAAAAATTTCGAGAGTATTGTTAAAAATAAAGAAATTTTATTAGGAAATCTTAGTATTGAAGAAAAAAATGAAATTATTAAACAAGTTGCTGATAAAATAGGATTTGATCAAAAAAATCGTAAGATTTTCTTCACCAAAATGAAAGAATCGCTGTATTACTTCTTACCACGTGAACTTTTAAAACAAATAGCAAATACCCTGGATTCGATGGATTTTATTGGGTATACTATGCATGAAATAAGAGCTATCTATGAAGACAGTGCAAGAGAATTTATGAAAGATAAATTAAGGAGAAAAGGATTTAAGCATTTAAATTCTGAAGCGAAAGAAATAGGAGGTTATAATATAGATATATATGCAACTGGTTCAACACATCGCTCCGGATATGTTCCAAAAGGCTTAGGGGAAGCAACTATAACTAATCGTGCTGGAATGAAACAAAAAGCAGAAAAGTTCTCTAACTGGCTTTTTAGAATGAGAGGGCGTGAATATAATCCCGAAAAAGGCGATTTTGCATTTTTTGTATGCCCTCCAAATAGTATTACTGAACAAACAGATAAAGTATTGAAAGATAATGATATTGAATTGTTTTATTTTAATTCCCCTATTGTAGAACAAGTTCAACGCCTAAGAGAAAAAGAAGAAAGCAAAGACATTGACTTAGAAGAAGAAACTCCTGAAATTACAGAAATTATTGATACACAAGGAGAAGAAGTAATAATTATCAAAGAGGATAAGTATCAACTTGAAGATATTCCCGGAATTGGACCTGCGTTTGCAGAAAAATTGAGAAAATCTAATATATTAACAGTAAAGGATTTATTAAATTGTAATGTAAAAATGAAGTCCAAAGAGATTAAGGGAATTGGGGAAGCCAGATTAAATAACTGGAA
>JAHLWJ010000253.1 GCA_019057975.1 Promethearchaeota archaeon
AAGTAAAATTTCTTTTTATAATTTTGAACAATTTATTTAATATAAATTTTTAATTTGTTTTCACCCTTCTGAATAAGTTCTCTTGAAATATTTACTGAAGAGTAAATGAAGAAATCGATCTATTTTTTTTATCACTCAATAAACTTTTAAAAATTCTAAATATTTATCCATTTAAAAGTGATTTTTAAAATGATCGAAACTAATATAACAAAAATGTTTGGAATAAAGCATCCAATTTTCAGTGCTCCAATGGGACCCTTCTACACCCGCGATTTAGCTTTGGCAGTTTGTGAGGCTGGTGGTTTGGGGGTTTTGTCGAATGTTAATATAACAGGAACAGATCCGGTAAAGGAGCATAAGGAAAGCATAGAATATATGATTGAACACACAGATAAGCCATTTGGTCTTAATTTTCTTACCTCTCGGAATAATAAGGGCGTTCAAGAAATGTGCACCGATGTACCTAAACTCGTTATGAACAATCCTAAAATGAGAGAACAGTGTGTTTATTGGTTAACTTCTGCTGGTTCTTCAAAGCTTTTACCTGCTTCAAAAAATTTTCAAGAATTACGGGAAAAATCGGAAGTAAAACACTTTCATGTAGCACCAGCTGTATGGTTAGCACAGAAATGTGTAGATGCTAATGTAGACGGAATAGTAGCCACTGGTGGTGAAGGAGGCGGTCATCAATCATATGAGAGAGTAAGTACCCTTGTACTACTGCAACAAATTAATAAAATTTTTCCTGATTTACCCGTGATTGCGTGTGGAGGTTTTGCTACAGGAGAAGGTTTAGCTGCAGCTTTATCGCTCGGTGCTGGAGCAATAGCTATGGGTTCACGATTTATTGCTTCTAAACAATCAGAGTTTCATGAAAAATACAAAGCATTAATTCCACCTGGTAAACCCCAAGATACGGGGCTATTCACCGGATCATTTGGTCCTATTCGTTTATATAAAAACAAATATGCCTTAGCACATCCCGCACCTCAATCAAAAGAGGAAATGATTGCGTATGAAAAATCTATAACGATTGAGCAGGCGACAAGCGACGCTGGTGCTTATGATAGAGTTTATAATGGAGATACTGAAGAAGGAGCTGTATTACTTGGACAATCAATAGGTATTATTGATAGTATTAACAACGTCAACGATATTATTAAAAGTGTAATAAAGGATGCAGAAGCTGCTATAAAAAGTAACAATTCTATGATAAAATAGAGAAGTTAAAAAATTCAATTCTTTTTTATAAAAATTTTTTTTTCTATATTTATACCTTATTTTTAGTTTTTATCAAACCATAAGTTTTAAAATTTCTTGCTTCAAATCATCTGGAATGATCGCTTTTTTTTGGTGTTCATAATCATACCAGACCATATGAGCTTCACCCTCAGCTGCTTTTCTATTTAATTTTTTGCTCATTATAGAATGTTTTATTATTATTTTTGATTCTTCTATGTTTACGATTTTTGCACCTATATAGATAGTGTCTGGATAAGTCAATGGAGCTTTATAATAACAACTTTGAAAAGATAAGATTGGTCCTATACGTACTGTTGTAGGCTCTTCATAAATCTTTAATAATCGAAATAAAGCTATTCTTGAACTTTCAAAATAGCGATAATATATTGTGTTATTTACATGCCCCCTAGCATCCATATCGCCCCATCGTACAGGCATCTCCTCTACCACATGAAAATCCTTTAATTTCTCACTCATATTTTCATCTCAAATTTAAATTTATTCTTAATAATATGTGAGTTTTTCAAATATACGATTAAAAAAAATAAAAAAAGGATGTATTAGGAAATCTTTTTTAGCCTTTGGATAACTTCTTCTGCTTCTTTCATTATCCTATCAAGCAGTTCTTTTACAGTTGGAATGTCTTTAACTAGTCCTACACCTTGGCCACAACTTACCATTCCTGCATCTATATCCCCTTCTTTATACATTTTTAAAGCATTTTGACCAGAGGCCACCTGAATAATTTCTTGTAGGGATGCCTTTTGAGATTCCAATTCAATTATTTTTTCTGCTGCTTTATTCCTCCATACCCTATGAGTATTACGAATTGAGCGCATGACTAAATGAGTATCAGTTTCCTTTGCCTGAACAAAAGCTTGTTTTAGATTATCATGGATTGGACATTCTTTAGTGGCCATCATTCTCGTCCCCATAATTGCACCCTCAGCGCCAAGGGCAAGAACCGCAGCAATTCCTCTTCCATCTGTAATTCCCCCTCCTGCTATTACTGGAACATCTATAGCATCCACAACCGATGGTGTCATTACAAGAGTACCAATATCTAAAGTTCCAGTTGCACCACCGTTTTCATAACCCACAACTGTAATCATATCAGCACCTAAAGATGCGCCTGTTATAGCATATCTGACACCCGCACACTTATGTATCCATATAGCACCCCCTTCTTTGAATTTTGGAACTAAATCTGCTGGAGCCTTATGACCGCTTGTTTCAATTATTTTCGTACCCTCATCTAACGTCGCCTCAACATATTTTACCAATTTTTCTTGTGGCATCATAGCGGGAAATAGATTTATATTTACAGCAAATGGTTGATCAGTTAAAGATTGCGTTTTTCTAATTGCCTCACGTAATTCTTCAGGGGTTTGATAATTTGCACTTGCTAATACAGCACAAGCACCTGCATTGCTTACCGAAGCAACAAATTCAGGATTGGAGATATTTGCCATTGTTCCTGCAATTATTGGATATTTACATCCTAACATTTCAGTTACTTTTGTTTTTATCATAAACTTTTACCTTGAGAATTAATTAATTATTGATCAATATATTCCCATTTGATTTATATTTCATTATAAAAATAAATCTTGATCACGATTTTCATTCAATTCTAAAGAAAGAAAAACTTGACTAAAAATTTAAAAAAAAAGTAGTAAAGTAAACCTTACATTACTGCTATATAATTTTCTTCAGAGGAATAGATAATTACATCGTCAACGATCAAAGTCCATCTAAATCTTATTAAAATATCACTTGTGGTACAATTTACATACCCGTTTAAGATTATTCCTTCACCAGAATATAAAGTAGTGTTAATTAATGTAAAATTAATCCCTGTGTAAATATCATAGTTGAATGTAGCATTTTCTAGAGGATAATAAGTAGGTGGAACTTCAATAGAAAAGACACCCCCTCCTTCACGGTATAGTGATAAATTCACCCTTACGTTATATCCCGGAGCTGAAATACTTTCATTGAAATTTTCTACTTCAATTCTAAAACGTGCAAGATCGTCAGGCAAAATCATTGAGTTTTCCATGTCAAATATGTAAGAGATTGCAAAGAATTTGATTTTTACTGTAATAATATTAGATGTCGTATTCCCAAATTCGTTTAAGGCTTTTATGTAGAATTCATAGGTTCCAGAATCCATTTCCGAAATTGAGTACTGCGTTTGTGAATTGGGTAGATCCTCAATCAAAAGACTATCGTTTCTATAGATTGAATAACTATCTGTAAATTGAGATTCCGTCCAATTAAGTATAAAAGATCCATCTATATCTGGATTATCGGCATCAGTTGTTAATGTGAAACTCCCTGGATTAAAATTTTCTAAACTATTGTAAGCATCAAATGCTTCTGAACCATACCCTACTTTTCTTGTAAAGGCTTCTACAAATCCAGCTAATTTTAATTGTTGTAATCCTCCAACTGTACTATAAGTAGGGATATAATAATAGACTGAACCTCCAAGAGGATATAAAAGAGTATTCCCATTTCTAGCCCCCGAGATTAAGGATATTTGTTGTGTTGCTTCAGTCTCATATGTATCTCTTGCAGTTTTGGGACCGATCAAATTTTCAGTTGAATTTCTAGTGTGGTAGAAGATTGCTTCTCCAAAATTATTACCATGTCTTATAACATACATTCCTGCTAAGGTTCTAGCTTCTGCACCTTCATACTCCACTAAATCTAATCCTACATATTCTATTCCATCTCCGAGGTTTGTTTCGATGTAGAAAAGATCTCCACTTTCTGGTCTTTCATGAAAATCATCTCCTCTCTTCCATGTTTTTAGATCTTGTACGTGATATTTATAATTGGCTTCTAATTGTAATTCAAATAAATCTTCAGGGTATCTTAATTGGTTAGTTAACCATGCTGGAATTTCTTGCCAATTATAAGAGTCCATGTAGTACTCCCACAGAGGATATAATGGATCAGTTGATTTGATTAAAGCAGGATTTTCAAAAAACTCCAATTCACCATCCTTTACGTCAATCAAGCAAATACCTAAGAATCTTAAAATTGGGGATCGAGAGTACGTCCCTATATCTATTGAAGTGTAAATTGAAACCGCATAGTACATCTTATTATTATAACTGTCAAAAACTAAATAGGGATCGTTATCTATCTTTAATTGAGGTAAAAGTATATTGCTTACACGTTTTTTCACATTTCTATTTATTAAATATTTGTGTTCTCCTCCTTCGAATGCGTAGCCCCACAGATCTAAACTTACAGTATACCAGAATGCTTCTAATCCTTTGAGTACACCATCAGGTTCCCCTTCATAAATATAATTATTATTCGGAATTCCGCCTCTCCATCCTGTGTCGAGTAATATAGTTTTATCATAAGCTCCTAATCCCTCACTTGCTCCGTGTTGTTCAAGAAACTTTTTACTTTCAGATTCACCAAAAAATATTGGATAATCTTCAGAAACATTAAAAGTGAAACTAATATTTACTAATTCTCCTGTAAATGTATCTAATGCTAAGAAGCCTTCGATATGATCGTATAATTCTGTATTTGTTTTTACAGGATCTCCCGAAAATTGAGATATTCTGACTGTTTTGGGAGCAACCCAATATTCTGTTCCATCTATATAAACAATATCGGAATCAGCTAATCCTTCAAAGGTTGTACCTATTTTAGCAGCTAAACTTTGAACAGCATAATCTTGATCAAATTGTCTTATACTAAAAATCATTTGAGTGTCATTCTCAGGACTAGATGATAATGTAAAATTTTCAATTGGACGTTCCTCAAACATATCTAATCCCGCACATGCTCGTGTCCATGTTATTTCTCGATGGATTTTTTTAGTCCATTCGTTTTCTAAGTAAACGGATGTATTGCTCAGAGTTATCATAGGACCTATACTGAACATTAATGGTAATGTTATGAGAAAAATTAATGCACCAGCCATTATTCCTATTTTAACTTTTTGAGGTTTTATCACCATGTTATTTCTTGGATCTTTAGCTAATTTATAACGACCAAAAATATATGTCGAAATGCCTAGTCCTATTAATATAACAAATGCTAAAACCCATGACCACATTTGTAATAGTTCTATTCCATTTAAAGCCAACGTAGGTAGAGTAAGAAAGATCATTCCAAAGGATAGACCAGTTATTATTAATGCATTTGATATTATATTATAATCGTTCCTTTTCAAGTAATAATTACTTACAATGTTTAGTGCCCCCCGAAAAATAAAAACCGCAAATATGAAATAAATTATAGGTAAATATAACCTTGAGTAGACGAAAATGAATTCTATATTCATGTTATTAGGATTCAATAATACATTAAAAGCATCGATAAGAACGGTAAATGGTGACAATGTGATTTCCCCATTTTCATATAGATATAAAACCCAAGAAAACTGACCACCCGCATCCATAGCCATCCCAAATAAGTAGAACAAGAGGAAACCTGCAGTCCACCAAAAAATCAATGCCTTTATCCTAGATGGTTTTCCAAATTTTAAGAGAGTCCCAATCATTGTCAATAAGTTTTGATTGGGAGGTAAGCTCATTATTATACAACCTATAATAGCACCGGTTAATGCTGTTTTATTGAAGAAGAAATTAATTGACCAAAAATTCAGAAAGTAAAAATCATAATAATTTAATCCTCCCGCTTTATCCTCGTAGAGTTGAGCATTTAAGTGGATTGGACCAAACCATGCAGGCCAAAACCAGAAGATCGTTAAAAGGACTAGGGTAATCACAGCAATAGGAATAACTATTTTTAGGATTTTTTTCACATTTAGTTTTTTCTTACGCCTATTGAACCAATTAGATTTGAAAAACTTCCTGCTAGGGGGTTTCCTAGCTCCTTCAATTGTATCATCCTCTCCTCGTTCTAGTAGTTTTACCTTCTGCTGTATCTCATACTTTCTATTTTCTTCTTGACAGTCTTCACAATAGTAATTAAATTTCTCATGCTTTTCGCAAGATTTTTTTGCCATGGTAATCCATCTTTTTATTTAGAGATAAATTGATTTAATTTCTAAAGAAGATAATGACATAAAAAGTTGATTGGAGGATTTAAAAAATTGTAATTTCGTTCTCCTCAAAACCCCATCTTCTAAGGATTTTTTCTGCATTTGATATAATATTCTCAATAAATTGTTTAATTGAGGTTTCTTCATTTACATGACCAACAGCCATGGAACCAATTGGGGAGTCTCGCAATTCCAGATGGAATATTTTCTTATAGAATTTCTCATCGAAAATATCTTGGTATAACACTTGTTTTTTCCACGTTTCTGAAGCAGGACTTTCTTTTGTTGCCATTATTGCGC
>JAHLWJ010000254.1 GCA_019057975.1 Promethearchaeota archaeon
ATCACATCAATTTTTAGCCTATTTTTTAATTAAATAAAATAGAAATAAAGATAATAATAAAAAAAAATTGTTATAGTAGTCGCATAAATCTTTGAATTTGCCCTTGAATTAAAAGAAGCTGTATGTTTCTTGCCCCACCTATAACTTCCTCTATTTTACTTACATCGGTTAATTCATCCAGTGGAGTATTATCCGTGACGCTCATACCACCCATATGTTGCTGAACTTCATAGCATATTTCATGAGTTAGTTTAGCGACATAATATTTACCTTGTGAGGAAATTGCAGCAATCCATTTCCCTGCTTCTTTTGAAGGTTTATCAGCAAATAATATTTTCTCATCGTATACTGTTGCAGCTTGGAGAGCTAATGCAGTAGCAGCACTAGATTTGGTTAATAAATCTGCTAGTCCGTATCCAACACCTTGATATCTGATCACAGGTTTGCCGAATTGTTTTCTTAAATTGGTATAAATAATGCCATAAATTATACCAGCCCAGCAAATTCCTATTCCACTTCCCATTATTGAAAGTCTCTCGGGTACTAATCCTTCGAAAAGTCTCTTGTATCCTAATCCATTATCTGCAAGTATATAATCTTGAGGAACTTTAATATTATCTAATATAGTATGTGCTATGTGAACTCGTGGTACAGAATTTATTTTCAAACGCTCAGTTTTCACACCAAATTCACGAGCAATAATACCTTGTACCATTGTGTCTCTTGGATTCCCTTCATCATAGACACCATAACAACAGAAATAATCTGCTTTAGGACCATTGGTTGTATAGACTTTTTCTCCATTGAATATGACGCCATCATCTGTTTTTGTACAAATAGTCGTCATATTAACAGCATCAGAACCTCTTTCAGGTTCAGTAATTCCAATACAACCAATTTTTTGTCCCGATAATAATTCATCCTGAATTTTACGTGCGACATCAGATTCTCCTCCATGTTCATAATAATGAAAAGTTGGATTCCCACATAAAATCCCACTTGCTAAGCGTGCTAATTCTAATTGTGGATCTAGCATCGAAAGATGGGTGCCTAATAATATTTCCTTTTTCATTCCAACAGGTTTAAAGTCTTTCCAAGGGTTAATACGTTGTATATAACCATGTTTTCCAAGTTCCGGGAGTAATCCATATACGTCCTTAGAACGATCGATTTTAGGATTTAAATCAATACAAAATTCTTGAAGTTTATCACAATACTCTCGTTCTTCTGTATTTAGCATAGGATAAACAATATCATTGAAAATTTTGAAGACATTTTCCAATGACATTTTTGCAAGGATATCATCATTTATAATTTTCTCTTGAAACATTTTTTCGCCAAATTTTTTTATCTAATTATTTATATTGAAAGACATAGAATTAATTAGGTTATATTTTTTATCCAAATTAAAGTTTTAATATGAAATTTGAATAGATGGGAAAACGTTCCTACATATAAATAAGACGATCCTAAGAGTTAAGTAGTAAATAAAAAAATATAAAAAAAAATTATAGTAATCGCATAAACCTTTGAATTTGCCCTTGGATTAACAGAAGTTGGATGTTTCTGGCACCGCCTATTACTTCTTCAACCTTACTTTGGTCCGCAAGTTCATCAACAGGAGTATTATCTGTAACACTTATACCACCCATATGTTGTTGGACTTCATAACATGTTTCATGTGAGAGTTTTCCCACAAAGTGTTTTCCTTGAGAAGAAACAGCTGCAATCCATTTTTCTGCTTCTTTAGAAGGGCTTTCAGCGAAAATTATTTTTTCATCATATGTAGTTGCTATTTGTAAAGCTAATGAAGTAGCCGCGGTATTCTTTGCTAGTAAATCGGCAAGTCCATAACCTACTCCTTGGTATCGTATAACTGGTTTCCCAAATTGTTTTCTAAGATTAGTATAAATTATTCCATAAATAAGAGCCCCCCAGGAAACTCCGAGAGCACTCCCCGTTAATCCAATACGTTCTGGAATTAGACCATCAAAAAGGTTTCGATATCCTGCACCATTATCACCTAAAATATATTCCATCGGTACCTTCACATCGTTGAAAATGGTATGAGAAATATGAGCACGAGGAACCGAATTAACTTTTAATCTTTTTGTTTCAACACCTCCGAAATCCCTCGATATCATACCTTGAACCATTGTATCTCTTGGACTTTCAACATCATAAACACCATAAGTAACGAAATATTTCGATTTAGAACCATTAGTCGTAAAAACTTTTTCACCATTAAAGATAACCCCATCATCAACTTTTGTACATTTTGTCTTTAAATTCACAGCATCAGAGCCTCTTTCAGGTTCTGTAATACAAATACTACCTACAGCTTTCCCAGTCACTATTTCTTCTTGTACCTTAAGAATTTCTTCTGATTTACCATGTCGAAATGTTGGATTCCCACAAAGATTCCCACTTGCTATTCTAGCAAACTCTAATGGTGGATCACAAATTGACATTATTGTTGCTAAAAGGACTTCATTCTTCATACCATAGGGTGTGAAGTCTTTATATTTATTGATACGCTGTATATATCCATGTCTACCAAGTTCAGGAAAGAGACCATAAACATCTTGACTCTTATCAATCTTAGAATGAAGCTCTATACAGAAATTCTCCAAATCTTCGCAAAATTGAACATCTTCATCTTTTAACATCGGATAAACATTATTATTAAAAATCTTGAAGACATTTTCTAATGTCATCTTTTCCAAAATACTGTCGTTAATAACTTTTTCTTGCATTTTAAATCTCGTTAAGTAGTTATAGAAATATAATAAATAATTAGAATATTCAATTGTAATTAAATTTTAAAGATAAACTAAATCATAGAAAGAATTCGAGATCTTTACCAATATAGTTTTTAAATAGTGCTTAAAGTTCTTTAAAATAAGAAAAATATATAAAATAAGATTTAATTTTTTGTGATTATCGTTTCGATAATTTTACCGTCTCGCATTTTTAGCATCCTTTCAGCGAGCATACCAACCGCCGGATCGTGTGTTACCATTAAAATCGTTTGATTAAGCTCTAAATTAAGTTCTCGCAATAGTTTAACTATCTCCTTACCCATTTTTGTATCAAGTTCGCCTGTTGGTTCGTCAGCAATTAAGATGGAAGGTTCATTACATAACGCACGGGCAATAGCAACTCTCTGTTGCTCTCCACCTGAAAGTTCAGATGGCAGATGATCTTTCTTTTCGATTAGACCAACAAGATCAAGAAATTTTTTAACATTTTTTTCTATTTCTTGTTTAGTCCTAGCTGCAAATATCATTGGAAGCTCCACATTTTCATAAGCTGAAAGAACTGGTACTAGATTATAAAATTGAAAAATGAACCCAATTTCGTTAAGTCTTAAATTTGTACGTTGTTTGTCATCCATATGTGCTATATTTGTTCTATTGATGTACACTGCACCATTCGTAGGATTATCGAGAGCACCAATCATATTTAGAAGTGTGGTTTTTCCAGAACCGGATGGACCCATAACAGATACAAATTCACCTTTCTTAATATCTATGCTAACACCATTTAAAGCTTTAATTTCAATGCCTTCAGTAATATTGTAGATTTTTGTTAAATCAAACGTTTGGATCATTGCTTCAGGGTTTAATTCATAATCTTTTGCATCTTGAAATACTGAGTCCTGTTCTTTACTCTTTTTTGTTTTTCTCATCTTTTATGCCTCCAATTTATTATTTGTAGATATCTTCAATTGATTTTCCACCCTTTTTTTCTCCTGTAAATTCTCCGTCAGTAAGAGTGATAATCCTATCTGCTACTTCTGCTATTCTTACATTATGGGTAACCATTAAAATTGACTCTCCAGCGTTTTTTAAATCAAGGAAAATTTTCATAATATTTGTAGTCGTTTCCGTATCAAGTTCACCTGTAGGTTCATCAGCAAGAATGATAAGAGGTTCGTTAACTAAAGCTCTGGCTATTGTGACTCTTTGTTGTTCCCCACCCGACATCTGTGTTGGTAGATGCTCCATTCGTTCTTCAAGTCCAATTCTTTTTAGAAGACTTTTAACTTTTTCTTCTCTCAATTTAGTATCCTTCTTAGCAATTACCATTGGAAGCTCTACATTTTCGTAAGCTGTAAGAATTGGAAAAAGATTATAGAATTGGAAAATTAAACCAATCTTTTTCAATCGCATCTTTTTGTGTTGTTTATTGGTCATTTGCATTATATCAAGCCCCATCCCTTCAGCATCAACGTTATATATAATCTTACCTGAATCTGGAAAATCAAGAGCACCTAGGCAATTTATTAGAGTTGTTTTTCCTGAACCAGATGGACCTACAATAGCAATAAATTCGCCTTTTCTGATTGTAAGATTAACTTCATTTAGAGCTGTGATTGTGGAATTACCTATTGTGTAAGTTTTGGTGAGATCTTTTACAGTAAGAACTATGTCAGGATCTACTCTAACCGCCTTTGCCGTTGCTCTTCGTTGTTTATTCATCCTCACTTTTTTCTTTTCAATTGACATTTTTTACACCTTTTTTGTTTATGTTATTCAAAAAAATTATCTCGTTCTCACCGCATCTATAATATTCAAGTTTGCTGCCCATTTTGCAGGATATCGTGAGCTCAGAATTACAGTGATTAAAACAGTTGATACCAAAATTCCAATAGTTAACCATGGAATCGTCCAAGTAACCGTGAGGAATCCACCTGAGGGCATTGTATCCACCATTAAAGAGCCTTGAACTAAACCTGCGAATATACCCGTAAAGACACCTAAAAGAGCTAAGATTAATGTTTCCCCAGATATTGATCGTATTACTCCCTTTTTGTCTAATCCTATTGACCTAAGCATCCCTATTTCTCTTCTACGTGCCATAGTAGTAAGGAGGCTATGAAGCGTCAGCCCAATCATTGCTATTATTATAGAAAAGATAAGTAATCCATTTGTTATGAAAGTAATTAAATTAATCATAGTTCTGAATATAGAACTCATAAAAGATCTTGTAAAACTAAATAAAATGAGATATTTTTCACCTTCAATGAAGTCTAACAAGTTCTCCAAAACTTCCTCATCATTTACTCCTTTCTCCACCCAAACAAACCAATCATGTACAAAAGTTCTAATTCCAAGAGACCTACTTTTAACATCAATTATTGTCCAATTCCCAGCTTCATTTGATAAGCCTGCTAAAATTGCGTCTTTAAGCAATGATATATTCTTTGGATGATCGCTGTGAATTAGTACTGATGTTATATAATCATTAGAATAATCAACACCTTTATAAATAACATATATACTATCTCTGGCTTTTTCATAATTAATATAGACCGAATTTCCTCCAACATCAAATCCAGTCTCAATTCGGGCATACCGGGCATACCAATTATATCTTTCTGTATTATATAATGTAGGTGCTTCAATTATCCCAATAATTTCAAATGTTGGCCATGTTGCGGGTATTATCATATGAGTTGATTCTGCTACACCAAATTTTAGGCTATCTATAGTTAAATTATAATTACTATTATATGTAGAATTATGACCTCTTATCCTCAATATCAAATTTCCAATTGGATCTATGTAATGATGATTTGAATCAAATAAGAAAGTATTACTAAGCTCAACGGTGTTATTAATGGAACCTAATTTTTCAAATTCATTAGTGTAGATGTTAAATGCTTCCAATTCAAGTTGATCCACAGATGAATTTAATGAAGTTTCAATCGTAACGTTGATCGCTTTATATAAGTTGGGGGTTAGAAAACTTGTAGTAATATTAAATGCAAGCCACTCTTGATTACTTACAAATGAAAGGTTCACATCATCAGAAGAGGTTAGATTTACAGCACTACCTGAAACTGATGTATAATTAGAATAACTATTTAAAAAAGGAATCACCAAAGCCATATATGGCAAGCTACTTTTTAAAACAAATTCTTGTGGAAAAATAGAAATAATGGTGCCAATCCCAGAGCCAGGATGATTCTGAATATATAATTCATCAACAACACACACATCTTCAGTTGTGTTTAGGAGTTCTTCCATAGTAGTACCTAAAGATCCGTTTTTTTGATCAACTAAAATGTTATTTCCAAAAAAAGAGTCTGATTTTAATTTGCCACTTGAATTTGTTTGAATTCCTACCACAGAAGTCATATAATCTGTGACTGATCCATTTGTAGGTGTATAATAATCCATTCGGGATGTATAGTAATCGATTCCACCAGTTCCATTTAAAATTGCTTCCACATTAGAGAAATTAAACCAATTTGGTTGAACCATGTCTAAGAAGGGATTTCCGGTTTGAGTAAGTTGCCTGAAAACCATATCAGTTCCTCCGCCAGGAAGGTTTTGAATAGCTATTTCTTCATAAGTCTCCCATGAGATAAATATATTATAACTCGCTATTGAACTTGAACCACCTAGGAAATCTAATGATGCAAAACCTTGAATGTTACTCACTATCGCTATAACACTCATGTTAATTATATAAGTATCTTCATACGCATTATAATTATCACCAGTTAGCAAAGCACTCAGATTAGCATAAGTTGTTCCCAAAGAGAACTTTACAGAAATATTTTCACC
>JAHLWJ010000255.1 GCA_019057975.1 Promethearchaeota archaeon
TAATTATTGATACAGCTGTATTAGATTTACCTTCAATTTCAATAAATTTTGAAACTAATTATATAGTTAAAAGTGAATTGGGTTTACCTACTGGATTTGCTCCTGCAAATGCGATTTATGGATGGAATTTCGTTAAGAAATATGGAGAAATTCCAAGATGTGGGGCAATAGCTTCTATTATGACATACTGTGCCAGTGCACCGAGTGATTTCATATTATTTGGTCCTATAAAATTCGCTAAATGTGTTGTACCTGCAGTTGCATTAATATCTGGGGTTAACTCCTATTATAGAAAAAGAATACTGCGAAAAAATATATCAGAAAAATCTCCTTTAAAGGTAATATTTTAATTCATTAACTCGTGTCATTTAAGAGATATATCTTAATAGTAGATCTTTTGTTTGATCTAGGAAATCTACTAATTTAGCATTTATTTTTTCTTTTCTTTTTTCATTATCAATCAAAAATAAGATGAACATATCGTTTTCTGCGACTTGAATCTTTTTGAAAAGTATTACTGAGTCTGCTACTTTAAAAATAGCTTCTTCTTGCTTTAATGCCTTAAATCTAGAGAATATTTTGAACAACATGGCAAATTGTGGCGCAGTGACTTCAAAAACATTAATCAATTCCTCAGACTCTGCTATTTTTGTTAATTTTCTCGCTTTTGGGGAATAGAAATCTGCTAAAACTAAACCGTCTACACTCAACAATAGTGTTAGATATGCATTAGTTTTTAAAGAGAAATTCTTGAGGTTATGATTGATCAGGTTTCTATTAGGGCTCAATTTTGAGATTCCTGAGGAGAAGGCTCTTAAAATGGTAAATATTTGAAAAATGCTAGTCACATACATTTCAGGTGGTTCTTCTGGTGAAATTTCAGCCAATCTATTTTTTACAGTTTCAATGTTCTCCATAATTTCTCCAGTTTTTATAATATCAGAATCTCCTTTTGATAAAACATAGATAATCGGGGTATTTTGATTAAATTGTTTTAAAACTTTTTTCAAATCTAGAAGATATTCAATACTTTCATCAAATCTAATTTTATTTCTGATATCAATAAAATAAAACAATAAATCTGCTTCATACAAATAAATTTCTGCTTTATTAATGTATTTTTTTCTAAATTTTAATTGTCCCCCGAGGTCCCATGTGAATATGGATGCACCTAAAGCTTCAATTGATTTGATACTAGCACCAGTAGTAGGTTTTAATCCAATTAATTTACTATATTTTCGATCAATGCTTAGAAGAAAACTCGTCTTGCCTGAATCGTCTAATCCAGCCATTAAAACCTTCAGTTTTCTATGAGAGCTCACTGGAGTTGAAGGACTTTTTTCTATCTCTGTTAATTCTTTTAATAAATTAAGGAATAGCGATTCAACATGCTCTTGTGGAGGATAATTATCAGCTAATATATTATCAAATGATTTAAAAAAGTCAATAACAATAGGTTTAATTCTGTTTATATTACTATATAAAAAACTTCTACTATTTTCATCAACTAATATTGAGAAAGCAGTAGGAATCTGGGAATTAGAAGAATTTGTCTTGATATAATGAAAATAGGTTAAAGATGTCACATTGAAATCAGGATACGGTAAAATAGCAAAATACATTAAATCTTGAATATTTATATCTGGCGTAAATGCCCTATCACTAATAAACAAACTAAGATTTTTTATCGAGACTTGCGTAACATCTCTGGTTGTTAGGGTCAGAAGGTTTTGTTTCTTCCTCTCCTCTTTAACATTTTCTAATTCCTTTTCAGTATAATATTTAGGCCAGACATAAATTGGAGTCGGGCCTAAATCTCCGTAAGAACTGAAGATTAGTCCTTTGATAACTGAAGTTTTAAATAGTTCTTCCATCGCTTTAGATAATTTTTTTTTTCGTTTTAAATTTTAAATTTATTAAAGTAATTAAGCAAAATTAATTATTAATAACTTTATATTAAATTCATAGATGACACTTAAAAAGATAGCTACCAGCATTAAAAACAATCAATACATTCTAGAAAAGAAAAAAATTAGCCCAATAGTTCAATTTATTGACAAAAATTCTTTTAAAAGTGCAAATATATTCACAGATATAGGAGAAGACGCTGCTACTATAATAAATGATGATAAATATATACTAGTTACTACTGATAGAATAAAAACTACCTTTATCGAAAATTTCCCATTCGGGGCTGGTTTTAGCTCAATTCTAGTTAGTGTAGATGACATTTATGCATGTGGAGGTATTCCATTAGCAGCAAGTATAATTATTTCAGTGAAAGAACCAGACATCTGTAAAGAATTGCTTGAAGGAATATGTGAAGGTTCTCAGAAATTTAAGGTTCCAATTATTAGAGGGCATACTAATGTTTATGGAAAGTGTTATGAACTTAGTTCTACAATGATAGGTGAAATTAAAAAGGAGGATTATATTTCTGCGGGTAATGCGCAAGTAGGAGATAATATTATCTTAGCCGCAGATTTTGATGGAAAAACGGGGAAAGCAAGCAAGTTATATTATGACACAACCACATTCAAAAGTTCCGAAGAAGTTTTAAGAAAGAGAAAAGCTATGAATATGATTGCACAAAAACATATAGCTAACGCATCTAAAGACATATCTAATGGCGGAATTTTTGGAACTTTATTTCAAATGATTAATTATTCGAATGTAGGAGCAGATGTGAATATAACTAAAATCAAAATTCCTCCAAAATTAATAGATAATGGATATGATTTAGAAACCTATATTCAAATGTATTTAACTACTTCATTTATATTAACTGCTCCCGAAGTAAATTGTAAGGAAATAGTAAGAACATTTCAAGAATATGGGTTAAATGCTAATATTATAGGTAACATTATTAAAGATCCAAATCTTCTGAGAATAAATAATGGAAAAGAAGAGTCTATTGATGTAATTAGATTTTAAAATTTTTATTTAGAACAATTAATCGAATCGCAAGAAAAGCGACAATCCTGAATTCTTAAGATCCAATCCAATAATTATGATAAATTTAGAAGTTAAAATACCAGATACTCCTGGGAGTTTAATTGAATTAATCAGACCGATATCTAAGAATGGAGGAAATATTTATGGGATACTTCACTTCCATGATAGAAAGATAAATAATATGATTCCTGTAAACATTTCATTTGATTTGAGTGAGGAAATTCAGGAAGTAAGTTTACAAAAAATAAAAAAAGAGTTAAAAGAAAAAAATATCCAAATAGAGAACATAAATTATGGGATTGAAAAGAAATTAATCACAATAATTCTAACTGGACATGTTTTTGATACAGATGTGATGGATACAATAAAAAGATTAGCTTCTAAAAACATTAACGTGTTAGAATTACAAGCTAAATTTACAAAATTAGAAGAAGTAAGTAATGTCAAGCTAAGAATCGAATTCTCTGAAGATATGAATAAAAAGGAGCTTATTAATGAACTTAGAAAAATTTGTGAGGAAAAAAAGTTATTCCTAATTACAAGTTAAGTGAAATAAATTTATTATGTGTAATGAATCAAATGCTATCAAACCGACTAAATTCTCTCTAAAACCAGAATATAATTAAATTGATTCTAATTAAAATTATGGATGTTAAAATTAGTTTAATTGGAAAGGGTATTGTTGGGACTAGTTTACTTCAATTATTAAATGAAAAAAACCAATTTTTTAAGCAAAAATTTAATTTAAAGATTACAGTGAATTCAATATTTGAAAGTGATGGAGCACTTATTAATGAAAAAGGAATCGATTTAAAAGAAATTCTAGATGTAGGTGACGATTTTAGAAATTTACCTTATTGGAGAAGAGATGTAAAAGCAATTGATTTAATATCTAAATTAGATGTAGACATTTGTATAGAAACAACACCCACAAATCCGAAGACAGGAGAACCCGGTTTGTCTCATATTATTGAAGCCCTAAATAATCATATAGATGTAATTTCTTCAAATAAAGGACCATTTTATCTCGAGTATAAAAAGATTAAGAATTTAGCTGAACAGAATAATTGCTATGTAAAATATGAAGCAACTGTAACAAGTTGTGTTCCTTCATTAAGGATCAAAGAAGATTTAATTGGGAATGAAATTCTTAGAATTAAAGCGATTCTAAATGGCACTTCGAATTTCATTTTAAGCAGAATGACCGCAGAAGGAGTTAATTTTCCTTTAGCTTTAAAAGAAGCACAGGAATTGGGATATGCTGAGTCAGATCCTACTTTAGATATTGAAGGTTATGATGCTGCGGGTAAGTTGGTTATATTAGCAAATGAATTGTTAGGATGGTCAAAAAATATAAAGGATGTCAAAGTAGAAGGTATTTCAAAAATAACACCTCATGCAATTGAATTAGCTAAACCAGATGGTTTTGTTATTAAGCATTTAGCAATAGCAGAAAATAATGAATTATCTGTTGAACCGCGTTTAATTGATAAGTATTCCCCTCTTAATATTAGTGGAAATCTAAATATAGTAGAATTAGAAACTAAATATGCTGGGCCCATAATTTTAATGGGGAGGGGTGCTGGTGGTTTTGAAGCAGCATCAGCTATTATAAATGATTTAATAGATATAACAAGAAAAAAAGGTTATTCTCCTTAGACTATTTTTAATTAAAGAGAGGAGGATTCATTATTATGAGTTTTAATTATAAAAATAAGTTTAAAGCGATCATATCTGTTATTGGGGCAAGCGAAATTGATAAAGAGATAGAAGATAAAACTATAGAAATCGGGAGATTAATCGCAAAAAATCATTACGCTGTGGTATGTGGAGGCCTTTCTGGGGTAATGGAAGCGATATGTAAAGGTGCTAAAGAAGAAGGGGGTTTTACAATCGGAATTATTCCGCACACAGAAAAAAGTTTGGCTAATAAATATGTAGATATTGCAATTCCATGTCCCTTTTCGCAAGCGAGAAATATTGTTGTTGTTCTCACAGGTGACGTATGTTTAGCCATTAGTGGTAAAGCGGGGACTTTATCTGAGATTTGTTTTGCTTGGATATATGATAAACCTATAGTAGCCTTATCAAGTGTTGAAGGCTGGTCTTCTAAAATCGCTAATCAAAAATTAGATAATAGAAGAAATGACATGATATATGGCGTAAGTACTCCACTAGAAGCAATCAACAAAATTAATGAATTATTAAAATAAATTCAGTGGAATAAATTGTGATAAAGTTTCACTCAACAAATTACGGCACTCCAGATGTCGACTTTAAAACTGCTGTTCTAAGGGGGCAAGCCTTAGATAAAGGTTTATACATGTTAAATAAGATTCCAACTTTAGATCATCGAAAGATATTTAGTTTTAAAGACTTAAGTTTACAAGAAATTGCTTTTGAGATTCTAACAAAAATTATTAAAGAACAAATACCAGAAAAGTCATTAAAAAAGATTATACATAGTGCTTTGAATTTTGAAATTGGATTAGAGAAAATTGAACAGTATGACTATCTTTGCCATCTAAGTAAAGGTCCTACTTGTAGCTTCAAAGATTTTGGAGCAAGAGTCTTAGCAAGAATCATGGAGTATTTTCTTTCACTTGAAGAAAAAGAGATAATTATATTAACAGCAACATCCGGTGACACTGGTGGAGCAGTAGCTCAAGCTATGTATTCTATGTCAAAAATAAAGGTTATTGTACTCTATCCTAAAGAAGAAATAAGTGACCTTCAAAGAAAGCAGATGACCACTTTAGGTAAAAATGTTATAGCAATAGGAATTAATGGAAAGTTTGATGACTGTCAAAAAATAATAAAAACTGCTTTTGCAGATAAAGATTTGCAGGATTATAACTTGTCATCAGCAAATTCTATTAACATAGGGCGACTTCTTCCACAACTTATTTATTATTTTTGGAGTTATTCACGAATTGCCCAAAATCCAAATGAAAAGGTTATCTACTCAGTACCTTCGGGTAATTTCGGTAATCTTACTGGTGGCCTTATAGCATCCAAAATGGGATTGCCTGTTGAAATGTTTATTTCTGCTGTGAATGAGAACGATGAGTTTCCAAAATTTTTGAGTTCTGGAATTTATCAACCAATTGTGCCCTCAAGAAATTGCCTATCTTCTGCCATGAATGTTGGTAATCCTAGCAATTTGGCCCGCATATTCGATCTATATGGAGGACAAATTGACGAAAATGGAAATATCCAAAGAAATCCAGGGTTGGAAAAATTAAGATCGATCATTACATCCTACTCAATAAGTGATGAATTAACAAAAGAGACAATAGTAGGATTTTATAATAAATATGAGAAAATTATTGAACCACATGGTGCTGTAGGATGGGCAGCTCTTCAGATATATCGTACCAAGAATCCTTATCAAAACGATATTAAATCTATTACTTTTGAAACCGCTGATCCCGCAAAATTTCCTGATGAAATTATTTCATTAATAAAAAAAAAACCAAAACTGCCCAAAACATTAGAGATCATCCAAAATAAGAAAGAATACCCGAATCCCATCGAGATAAATAAGTATGAAGATTTCAAATTATTTGTCCAAAATAA
>JAHLWJ010000256.1 GCA_019057975.1 Promethearchaeota archaeon
AAGTTGTTTTTAAGCGTTTTGGTTTTATTCTTTTCCTTTTCTAAGTCCTTCCTATGTCGGTCGATTCTTTCAATATACTTGGGATCTTGATTGTAATCTGGTCTTAATTGATAATTAGAAAGCTGGGTGTTTAAATCCAAAATGTGTTTTGAGAAATTACTAGAGTTGGTGTATATTTGTTCCAAAATTTTTGAAAACATATTGGTATTTATGTTTTGGTATTCTAAGATAAGAGCGATAATATTTTTAAATATAGATTGAATTTTTACTTTTTCTATCATATTCAGATTATTGTCAATTGGATTAAAAAATTCTATTATTAATCAATTATTTTTCATAAAGTAAAACGATACTAATTGTTGTATCACCCTACACCGAAAAGATCGCTTTGTCATCATATCTCTTGAGCAGGTTTCTCCTATTTCTTTTCCCAAATTATTAGATGAGTATCACAGGAGAAGACAGCTCTTATCAGGAAGAATGGGGAAAAACATATATTTCTGTTGGGATTATTATAGGGTAAGACAAGAATAAATTAATTAAAAAAAAATATAATTTTATGTATAATAGAACATTCACAAGAGACGAGCTTGAAGGGATAATTAAGTCTTGCTTACAAAAATTAAGAAGACTGGATAAATATTTACTTGATAAAAAAGCCAATGAAAGAGCAATCACGCACAAATTAGCTAAATATTTGGAAGATGACATACCTGAATTTGATGTTGATTGTGAGTATGATAGATTTGAACAGAAAGATCTTGACGATATGGTAAAAAGACTTGATCTTCCAAGGGATAATTATAATTGGGATGATATTAAGACAAGCCCTGTTATTCCTGACATTATAATCCATGAACGAGGTCCACATGGAAAAAATATTTTGGTCATCGAAGTTAAGAAATCCTCAAGCTTAATTCCTGAAATTTTTGACAGAAATAAACTTATAGCTTTTACAATAGAGCCTTTTAATTATGAATTGGGTCTTTTTCTAAAAATAGATTTGGATAATGGAGATGATAAAATGGATTGGTATTCTAATGGTATCAGGATATTTGAGTAAATAAATAATCAATAATTTAAGATAATTTTCCCCCAACTCATCAACAAGCACCACGGGGGAGGGAAAAAAATTAGAGAGATAAAAAAAGGATATACAGCATGTATAAAATTAAGTTTTACTATATCTAAGGTATCAGGAAAAGCTATAGATTTTATTCAAGATTGTAATGACATAGTCTATGATGAGAAATTTGCTTAGATTTAATAGTTATTGAACATTATTTTGAAATGTAGAAGGACTCATAGTGATTATCGCCTAAGGGAAAATCATATGAAAAAGGTGAAATTAAAAAGACTCAGAAATCTCCACATTAATAAAAAACGAGCAACAATTATAATTGTTATTATTTCAATCCCCATAATAGTGTTGTTATCTTATTTCTTTGCTACAGGTTCTTTAATACAAGCTATATTTCTTACTATAATGGAATTTGGACTTGTTATTTTCACAATTTACTATAATAAATTAAAAGGTAAAAGTCAAGAGAATAGTACGGGAAAATTAGCAACTATTCTTAAGGGATTAGAAGATATTATCCATCAAAACTATCCATTTAAAGAGACTATTCTTAGATATATGAGGCCAAGTTTCTATGAATATATGGATTCTGGAAAATATCAAAAAGCCCGAAACCAGATCTTACGCAAATTTAACCTTGAAGAGAAAGCCATTAACTATACAAAAGTAAGGCTATATATTATAGGTGCATTTTTATCAAGAAAAGGAAATTTTTTACCCCCTCCAAAAAAGAAATATAGAAAAATAGAATATTATAATATTCCTATAGAAGTATTGACTGAAGGAATGAGAAGAGATTATCCTAATTATTTAAGAAGTTTAAAATATGAATTAAAAAAATTGATTCAGGATCTTGATTTCATTGCCCAAAATGTCATTAATGTTCTTTCTCAATCAGGTATGATCATTTTTTTAACAAATGAACAATCTCAGAGAGGTAAAGGTCTAAGTAGACACTTTATCAGGTATAGAAACTATAAAATCGAGGAAACTTTAGACTTAAAATTAAAAGATATTGACACTCTTAATCTGGATAGCATACGGCTAACATTCAAGAATTTGATTAACTTAATTGATTTGGATAAATTGAAAGAGATTAATGAATTTTTAGGTGAAATTCAAGAATATATCGTGTTTATGAGTAATGATTTGAAAAACTCCAGTTGAAAGTACTTAAAAGAAAAGCTCATCTCACTCCCAAATTCAAAAAAATCCAAGCTTAATTTATCTGGTGTGCAGATGTAATATTTAACTGTATGTTTTTTAAACTTTTT
Organism: Promethearchaeota archaeon; assembly: GCA_019057975.1. The sequence continues at coordinate 2,356 of JAHLWJ010000256.1, forward strand.
TCAGTTCTCGTTGAAAGTTTCTATGATTTTACTGAAAAATCTGTATAAATTTTATTTCTATTTTTCCATTGAATTTTCATTGAAATCAGGCTATGAATTTACCATTCAATACGAACTCTCATCATGTAAGCAATTAGTGAACTAAATTAATTTAAAAAAAATATAATCCGGAACACACTCCCACATCGCATTTCTGCTCTACCTTTACTTTTAAAGAAAGGAGCACCACGGAAGATAGGCATTTTAATTTAGGAGATAATGGTACTTGGAACAAATAGAAAAATAAATGGAATAATTGCAGTCAATTTAGAAAGAAACCCTACTTTTATGATTTTTTTAGATTTTATTTTAAAATATAAATACAAATAGTAGTTCTGGTCAGCAGGGTTAGCTTTGTAAAATTTATCTAAAACTATTTGCTCAATGGCTTCCTTTTTTTTTCGCATGCGGGAAATTAATAATAGAAAACTAATTGGATATACTACTATGTAGATTACAATCACATATACCCCTATTCCAAAAATTATTATTAAAAATAGATTAGAGAAGACTAAATCTAACGAAAATGAATATACCATAAATAAAATTAAATATAACGCTTGCGAGAAAAATATAATTGAATCTGAGATGTTTTGAGTTTTAACTTGATTATAGAATAATAGTTTATATTTAATTTTTCGAATTTGGTTTGATTTTAAGTACTCCAAGCTAAAATTATAGATGATATAAAGGATGTCCATGAAGGACATCATACTTAATGCAGAAAAAATTGTAATTGTGGTTAGGTTAGTCGTTACTATCGCGTAGTTAGAAAATATTATCAAAAGATTTATCAGCGGCAAATAAATACCAGTTAATATCAAAACAAGAACACTAATTTTTTTAACAGCTCTAACTTTAGGTTTTGTTTGCAATAGCTTAGGGATGTCTTTAATATGATATTCCTTAATATCATACTCATAAATATTTCTCAGAGATAAAGTAGGGACAACAACTTTATCAAGAGCTCTAACTTTAGGTATTGCCTGCATTAGCTTAGGGATGTTTTTAATATAATAATCTTTATTATCATACTCAAAAATATTTGTCGGAGATAAAGTAAGGGATTTTCTATTTTTAATACACTTAAAATTATCAGGCGATAACTTGGTGATAATATAATAATCAGTAATAAGTCTCACTGGGTTTTTAGGATTTTCACTTTCTAAAGGAATTTTACCCAGTAACTCAACAATTTCATCTGAAGAATAATTAATTATCTCTTGATGATCTTCTTTATATTTTTCTGATTTTTGAGAGTAATTCTCAATAAGGATTTTCATAAATAATCTTAGGGTTAAATATATTCTAAAATTTAATAGAGTATAACATGTTTGTAAGTATTTAAGTTTTAAATTCAAAAAAAATATTTTCTTTTTTTTTCAAATAACCATTACAACCTTTATTTCAGTAATAATTTATATAAATTGGTGATTCCTTCGCTGCGAACAGTCTTTCTTGAGATTAATGAAAATTTCTTCGAAATCAGACTCTGAATTTACCTTTCATTTTGATCTAACGATTTAAAACTACATAATTTCTTGAGTATTTAAATAAAAAATCTTATCTCATATATGACCCACCTACTTTTTTAGGAGGGGGCACCACGGGGAAGGGAGATAAAAACTATATGAGAATTTAGAGAATGTAAATGAAGATATTGATATTTTTTTTTTAATTTTGGATTTTTTAATTGATTATTATTATTTGATTAAATTCGTTGATCCTATTCTCTTTAGATTGAGATGTAAAAAATAAAATCCATAAATGTTTTACTTCTATTTTGATAATAGGGTCTTAAAATTAATTATGTCGGCTAAACTTCCTAAATTATTTATTTCTCGTTGAATTTCTGGAAATAGATCAAATATATTAAAAAATGGGTTAATTTGAGGATAATATTTAAATACAATAATAAGATCTGATATATTGCTTATGTATTATCTAGCGTTACATATTATTGCGTATATCAATAACATAAATATTGAAAATAAAAATTTGAGGAATGAAATAAACCATGAGGATGAAAAAAAAAAGTACTGATATGAATTTACCTTGGGTAAGAGAAATTAAAACTATTGATGAAAATAATCCATTTATTATACCAAATAGATTTAATATAACTAGAAAAATAATAGAATATTGTGTTGAGAATAATTTCTCCAAAAGGAAGCAAAAAAGACTCATCCACCAAAAATTAAAAGAAGAATTTGATAAGCTTTCCTTAGATGAGATTGAACAAAGACTTAAAAGCCCAAAATCTGCATCAGAGATCATTGCTTTAGACCGTTATACAATATTAACAATTCTAAAAAAAAAGAAGGATTTAATTAGTAGAGATAGATTATTTATGATTATATCCGATTTAATGAATGGAATTAGATATGTTGCACAATATGGATACGATTTAGTGTTTGTAGAAAACAAAGAGTATGAATTGATAGAATTGGATGATTTTAAATTTAAATACGATTCAGAAGAAGATCTACGACATGTTATTAATATTCTGCAGATTTTAGATAGTGAATATTATCAATTTGAGAAATTAGATAAATTTTATTCAGGATATAGAATGAGTCGGGATTCGTTTTTTGATGAATTAAAAGAAAAAAAATATATCAAAATAGAAGAATCAAGATATTTATATTTAGATCCTAAAATATTTACCGAAATGGACCGATTGCCTAGAGATTATCCGGATATGACAGATGAAATTTTAAAGGATTTAGGTTTAAATTAAAAAAGTAAGAAAATAATGGATTATCTTCCTTAATCTGTATTTAAGACAAATTAGAGGTTATTGACTTTTATGAATATTTCTAGGATTATTAATTTCTTTTTTGAGAAAAAAAATATTTTTCAATATATAGAAGAAACATATGAAAATAATCTTGAAGAGTTATTTAAACCAACCATAGAAGCACTAAAATCTAACATTGAAGAGTGGAATCAAAAACCTGAAGTTGTTGAAAATTTGGAAGCCATTAAAATAAAAAATACAAGTGTAGATACTATAATAAATGTTTATCAACTTCTTCAAGATTTTTTGCGATTTCGAAATTCGAAAGAATTAATTCTTGAATTTATGGATATTTCACTCCATAACATCGAGACGATAATTATAAATATTCCACTAATAGATAAAGCAATCTATTCTTCTTTATCTAAATTAATTAGTATTATTCATTCAAAAGATAATTTAAAAATAAAGGATCTTATATCTGAATTTGGTAGAGATTTCTTTAGTGGAATAAATTTTATTACAATAGTGCAGAGCATTTTATTCTTTCATGAAAAAAAAGATTTCGAAGAAATTAAAAATACAATGAATATATATGAATATGAAAAATATATTAGTGATTGGACTCTTAAATACGCTCAAATACTTGAGGGGCCATTAAAGAATGCATTATTCTTCTTATTGAAATTAGACTATATCAGACGAGAAAAGAATTATAATAAATTAGATATAAAATGGTTTTCTCTTGGCCAGTTATTAAGCACATTAAATGTCTATCCTAATTTAGCTAATTATCGGAATGCAATTTATCATCAAAATGTAATCTTAACAAATACACACGAAATTCATGATAAATATATTACTTTTTATGATAGAGAAAAGGAATTTGTTCTTAGTATAGATGATTTTATTAATGAATTCTATAAGGTGGTGATTTTCTTGTTTTCTTTTTATCTCCTTATGCTTAAATCCTATTTAGAGTTCTATCATCAACCCGAACAAATTATTAATAAAATATTACTTGAAAGTAAAGAAATGATCGAAATCCTCTTCTCAAAGTCATATAATGATTTTATTTTACATTTTCAATCAATATTTAAGGAAGAATAATGAATATTTTGTTAAGGAATAAAGGAGAACAAAAAGAAATTTCAATAATCTTACAAAAAAAAATTAATCTGGAACACACTCTCACCTTCGATTTCGCAAAGTATCATCGTCGACTCTCACACACCCGTCTCTACACTTTTAAATAGCAGACTTTCAGGAATATCTGATTTAAGATCCTTCCACACCTACTTCTTTACAGTACCGAGTATTTTTTTATACTAGTCCTAAATTTTATGCTGTTCTGAAAAATTTTTGGAACCTTTAAATCTTCT
>JAHLWJ010000257.1 GCA_019057975.1 Promethearchaeota archaeon
TTCTATTAGTAAGTTTATATATTTGGCTTGATATTATGGATATTCCAATAGCAATTAAAATGAAGCCTGACCACCACCAGATGGGATTAGTGAAATTATTAAAACCCCAATACAAGAAAGCTCCTGCGATGATTAAACCGCAAATACTGAAGCCCTCGTTGTATTCATTTCTTTCGTAATGCATTTTTAACCAATATTTATAATATTTTTATAATTACTATATTAACTATTTGGATTTGATATATATGAGTTAAAGAGACCAATATTTATAATATTTTTATAATTACTATATTAATCCACAAATACTGAATACTATCAAAATCGGTCTTCCATTCTTGTTTAAAATGTTCTCTACAATAGATTAATGTGTGTGATTGGTTGGCTTCATCTATAAAAACTATATCTCTTTTCTCAGCTACCGATAATTTGCTCAAAATGAAATGAAAAAAAAGAAAATTTCCAAATAACTTGTTTTAATAAAATAATTTAATTCCAACGCTTAGGAATTTCGAGGTTTTTTATCATTAGAATCTTCATCTTTTTTACTAATTTTTTCTTTTGAAATATTTAGAAATGCCATCTTGACATTACTCCGTATAAAGTTGTGCTGTGCTTTTTAATTCTCCTCCATTGAGGAATAATCCCTTGCATCCCGATGGTCTACTCATGAAGAAAGTTGGGTACAATAAATATGCCTTCGATGGAGAGGTGAATAGAACCCTTTCCATAAAAGAGTGTCTCGTAATACAGTCCTTTCCGGAGATCTTTAAGCTCTGCGGAACAATTAAAGCGAAATATAGCCAAATTGGAAATGCAGTGGCACCAGTCTTAGCATATTACCTTGGAAAGAGCGTGAGAAAATGCCTTAACTTATGTAATTTTTCATAAAAGATGAAACAACTACTAAAATCCTTTTCACTCCCACTATCTAAAACATCTCTTAATCTAATCACAAAAAGATGAAACAACTGTTTCTAAAAACATCTTCCCTACTTCCTTCGGCGTTATTGCATCACCGTATTTCGAAAGAGTCTTTCCTCTAACTATATCCTTCACTAGAATATCAACGTTCAGAAGGGGATTTTTCGATTTTTCGATTTTTTTTTTAATATTCTTGGATCATATTTTGATGAATACGCAAAATAAACTTCATGAGTAAAATATAATAAATCAAAAATCAGTTAATATTCAAATATTTAAAAATGATCTTGAAACAATTATAGTGTAATAAATAAACATAAGGTTAGGAGTTAAATGTCTGTTAAAAAATTGAATTGTCCAACATGTGGAATTGAATTTATTCAGGATAATAATCGACAAAAGTATTGCTCGAAACATTGTCGGCTTAAAGATTGGAATTTGAAACAGAAAGAAAAAAAGAACGTATATTCTCAAGAGTTTAAAATCATTAAAAATGTAAATATACTCCCAAAAGAATTTTGGGATGCTTTTATAAACGGTAATTATTTTATAACTATGGAACCTTTATCATCAAATATTAATTTTTTTAGAAAATATAGTCGCTTTATATCGGGATCTAAGTCGCCATCGGCTTCTATCTTTTCAATTAATTGTCTCAATTGTTGTATAGCTTCTTCTTCAGTCGTACGGATTTCTGGTCTTGCCCTATAACTGAGCGGGTTATTTTCGTCACCCCACGCTTGTCTGAAAAACTCATAAAATAAACGCGCATGTCTCACTTTTTTCGCTTTCCTCCTCTTTTTCGCTTCTAACCCCTCACGCTCAACGTCCGATAAGGGTCAGGTTTCTTTCTCGGACGCCCCTGCTTCTTTTCCACATCCATGCCTTTTTTTTCTCTTTCTTTCTGTTCAACATCTTCCTTTAAGCGTTTGTCAAGATTTTTAATGGAACTCTCGCTTTTCATGATCAGCTTTTTAAGAAAAAAGGGGGAATTTTACAAATGAATGATAAATTATTAAATTTATTTAAATATTTATAACGCACTAAATAATTTCGCAAATACATACCCACTTATTCAAAATAAAAATACTGAGGAAAAGATGAGAAATAATATTTATTCCACTATTTTAACTTTCTCAGGATAATCTTTTTTAATATATCTTCTACTTTCTCATATTCCTCAATATAATAAAATCTATGCTTAGTTCCTTTTTGAATATTTTTCCAACATAATTCAGGTTCAATCTTTTCAAAAATTTTTTCTTTTTTTTATTCCGACATTAATCTCACTTTAACTGTTATATATCCCTCATTTTTGGAAAGATGTGAAAAACCTCTCTACTAATATGTCTTGATTATCTTGAAGGGTCCACTCAAAAGATCTCACTCTATTTTTTTGGCATTTATCGAGATATGTCTTATTTATCTTCCATGAATTATAAAGGAGCATCCGAACTAGCATGTCCAAATAGCGTGTATTGTCGTATTTCGACTTCCAGCATCGACCCATCCGATTTAAGTCGGAAAAACCCGTCTCAATATTCCACCTTTTTTTATAAAATCGCGATGTGCGGGACGCCCAAGAACTTGACTCTCCCCTTGGCTTCTGAGTGGTCATGATGGCATAAATTAATTTTGAAGCATTGTTTAGGGTTAGGTTCCCCTTTCGAAAGTCGCGCTTGACCTCAAGCAGAGAATGCCCTTTTTTTGCATTTAATATTACATAGACATTCTGAAAAAATCGACATTTGGCACCAGGAGCACTTGAAAATGTATTTCCAAGAAATTAAAGAGTATATAAAAGTTGAACATAATATTGAATAAAATTAATCTAAATTACATTCATACCATTGAATAATTGAATAAGGATTTTAATCAGTTTCTTTGATGATTTTTTGATTATCTCTATGGAAATCTATTAATAAAATTTCTAAAATCTATAATTTATAAGAATCTATGCGATATATACTCGCCGACCGAAAGCCCTTGTTTTCGCTTTGAAACACAGCTGTTAATTATTTCAATCAAACCTATCTCTTCAGAAATCGAAAATAGGCTATATATTAAACCAAACGTATATTCTTTAGGCTTTGGGCGTTTTCTAGATAATTTTCGCTTTATTACGTGAAGATTCTCTATTATTTGTCAAGTATAATTTTTTTTATAAATTTTACCCCAACTTGTCTTATACATTTGAATATAAGTTGTTTTTTATTTATTTGACCCTCCTTATAATCCTTCCAAGCGTCTTTTATTATATCCCAGTCAGAACCCAACTTCTTCATTAAAAAATCTTCAATATTATCTTGATTTTCGAGTATTTTTTCAATATTATTTGCTATTTCATCCAATTTAGTATCTAAAAGTTGGTGAGATTGCCTAAATTCCTGCTTTAATAACTCAAGTTGTTGATTAACTTCGTCTGCTTTTCCAAACTCTCCAGAGCCCTCAAATTCATCGAATTTACGCCGTAATTTTTTAATTTCTTTGCGTAATTTATGATTTTTCGATTCTATAGAATCAAATTCCTCAATTTGGTTTGTTAAAATTTTACTTGTTTCTCTTATAATGGTTATTTTGAGATCCTCTTGACCTTTTTTGATAGCTTCAAGTTTTTCACCAAATTCTCTTCTAAGTTCCCTAAATTCTTCCATCACATCAGATAAGGCACCCATTTGTACGTGTTGATTCTCGCTAACTATTGATACGATAAGCATTTTTTCCCCTTCTTGCTCCTCAATATTCGATTTTAATAAAACATTCATTCCATCTCTTGTAATTCCAGACATATCAAGTGAATTTGAAGATGATGATATGGTACTCATTGTCATTCTGTTCTTTAACATTTGAAGTATTTGTTTTTCTGAGAAACCTTCCTTTAACTTGATTTTCACAGTCTTTTTTTCCTTAGCTTGAAATTTTTGGTTAAATTCTTCACTACTGATTTGGCGTGGTGTAATGTATTTGCATGAGAAAATTTGAAACGGCTCCATTTTAGCAACTTGAAAATTCCCTTTAGGATCAATATATTCAATAGCGGCGTTAATTTCGGTATCTGCGCAAGCCAGACAGAATAAATAAAAAATTGCCGTTCCAAATTTATACGGAGCTATATTCCCTATATTAAAAGTATTTGATGGAGTTTTTTCATCCAATAGAAGAGTGTTAGGCAATTGAATTCTAACCGATGTATTAGTAATCGCATAGTTGAGCGCATTACCAACTCTCACAAAAAATCTAAAAGTATCCCCTGCAACTTCAAAACCTCTTGAAATTTTAACGGGAGATGAAATCTCTCCAACTTTTTCAAGTTCTTTTGGTCTTTCAACCATCACTTTTTTTATGGAAATTCTTGGAAATTCATTAATCCAACCTTCTTCTATTAAATATTGTCCTATTTTTTTTGCTGTATCAAAATTATAACCTAAATCAACAATTAAGTCATATAATGTTGGTTGGGCTAATTTCTTTATTAAATCTTCGGCATTAGATTTTAATGTTGGTATTTCAGAAGTAGTATAACTTATTGAAGAATTTAGTAAATCAATATATTTTTCCGCATCGTCAATATTTAAATTTAAATCCCTTACCAAATCAGCTTTTGTTATTTCCTTTTGGTTTTCGTTTTCCACTATTAATATTTGTTTTATATTTTTAGTCTTCTCTTTAATATCTGCCAAATTTAACATTTCCATTGCCCAATCTATAGTTCCATCTAAGTTATAAGGTTTTGCTTCCTGTATGATTTTATTCAATTTCTTTTTAGCGCTTGAAAACTCCTCCTCTTCAATTAGTTTTTCAATTATAGGAAATTCTCGTTCTAATTTTTCTCTTATTTTTCTTTTTCGTTCTAATTTTTCTTGTTCTATATCGCTTAATGAAGATTTTGTCTTTTCTATTTTTTTTATTAAAAAATCGTTTATCCTTTTATTATAAGCTGATGGTAATAATCCTGAATATCTCTTAAGATTATTTAGCCCTTGCTCAAAAATATTTAAAGATTCTACAATATTTTCTTCAGATAATAGTGATTCTCCCTTTTTAATATAATTTAAGATTTTTTTTACTTTTTCTAAAGCGTCTCTATGACTCTCATTGATATTTCTTGTAGAAGATTCATATGATCTAGTTAAATCTTTGTGTTTGTCTGCTATGACACTACCAAATCCTACTATAAAAGGCATTATAATATATGCTAAAAAAAATGAAAGAACAGCATGTTCAACATATTCCCTAAAATAAATACGAACAATACCTTTATCAAATTCAACAGGATAATAATAATGATAATCTGTATACACAGCATAACTAAAATCTGTTAAAGTACTAGCAATTGATGCCATTATACCCATCGAGATAAGAAGTACTAAAATAAAACAACCTATACCTTTTCCAAGTCCAAGATCAAACTTATCAACAAAAAAAATAATGATAGAGGAAATTATACACGCAGCAAATGCATAAAAATATTGAGGAATAAATATTCCTAATATAAAAGACAAAATGGGATAAAATAAAATAAGAACGGGAAAGAGGAATTTGGTTTTTTTTAATATATTATATTTTTTCTGTGAAAATTGATTGGAATTATAAGTATCAGACCAAGTAAGGTAATTTGGATTAATTCCCTTTTCAATCGTTAAAAATTTTTCATTTTTTTTCTTTTCAAATTGAGAAATTAACGAAGATAATTCATATGGTCTTAAATTTCTATATTTTTTTTGAGATCTTATATATAAGAATGTTAAGAAGGCACATCCTAGTAATATAAAAAGCATTATAACAAAATTTATATAAAACATCAAGAAAATGATAAATTCTTTAGATGGTGGTATTGATATTTCTTCTTCATATGTCCAAATCAATCTCGGGGTTTCATCTGAATATACGCCCTCTAATGAATTTATAGCACTATAATTTGTTTGAAGATTATTCGAAGCATTGAGACATATAGAAATCCCATCTCCGTTAATATAATCTGTAATATCTATATAATATCCCCCCCCGCCGCTAATAGTTTTAATTATTTCACCGTGATCTGGTTTATTTGCCCATGTTATTGTATCCTCATTCCAATATTCCGTTATTAACATTACTGATATCTCAATTGAACCTGTAGTTTCATAACTATATAAATAAATTTCAACTTTAGTGTAATTATTGGGTTTATCTTCGAAAGAAAAATGAAAATAACCCTCGGTAAAATTATCATAAAACCCAACTATAATAAAGCCATAATTCCCATAAGTGGAAGCAGGAGTACTTTTACGAACATAAGCATCATTATCACCGATAGTACTTACTGTTTTTGCATATGTATCGCATCTCACAGATGTTATGCTTAATAATATAGTTATACCGATCATTAATAGAATTAGAATAATTATTTTACTTTTTGATCTTTTTCTCATACTGTTTCACCTATATAAATTCTCTGTTTTATAGAGTAAAATTATATATTTTCTTATAATTATAATTTTTAACTGATTTCATCAACTGATCTATTTTCTTTTTAATTCTTTGTAGAATTCTTTTTGCATTTTTTTAAGGCTTTCAAGAGATATTTCTTGAAAATCTTCTG
>JAHLWJ010000258.1 GCA_019057975.1 Promethearchaeota archaeon
AAATATTTTAATATTTCAGATTCTTATATCTCTATTAATGTTGCTTTAGAAGATGCTGCCGTCCATCATGGATACAAAACAGAATTAAAAATGATAGATATTGATGAAAATACGAATATTCAGGATGAACTAAATGATTGTGATGGTGTTTTATTAACACCTGGATTTGGTGAAAGGGCTGTAGAGGGAATGATTGCGTCTGCGGAATATGTCATGGAAAAGAAATTGCCCTTTCTCGGTATATGTTTCGGGGCTCAACTGTTTTTTATAGCATTTTGCAGGAAATATTTAGGTTTAAAAGGAGCAAATTCGACAGAAATTGATCCAAACACTCAATATCCCGTAATAGATCTTTTAGAAAGTCAGAAAAACGTTACTGAGAAAGGCGGTACTATGAGATTAGGTGCTCAAAAAATTTTAGTTGAAAAAGGAACAAAATTATTTGATGCATACAAACAAAATGAGATTTTAGAAAGATTTAGGCATAGATTTCATATTCAAGAACGATTTATCACTGATGAAGCTAAAAATAAAGGTATGGTTATTTCTAGTCGAGATGAAACAGGTAAGATTATAAACAGTATTGAACTAGATAGAAAGGATCATTGGATGGTTGGCGTTCAATTTCATCCTGAATTCAAATCAAGACCATATAAACCATCTCCAATGTATTTCGATTTCTTAAAAGAGTGTATAAAGTATAAAAAGTCGAAAAAATGATGAATCGTTTCTTTTTTAAATAATTGTAACTTCTGACATTTCTCTTAGAACCTTGATGTGATTGGTGAACTCATCATTCGAACATAGATTTAGTAATTCTTTCTTCGAAATTTCAGCAGCATCATTTTTTTCTCTAAATTCAAAAGGCGAGAGAATACCAGAAGAACTCTTCTCCTTTAATTTATTAACTATTTTATCAATTTCTTGGTTAAATTCATCTAAATTTTCTAAGTTTTCAGATAATGCTGCTGGAAGACTTGAATGTACTTTTTTCAAAGAATTTGAATACTTTAGAAGTGTCTTAGAAAATTCGATTCTTGATTCTATGGTTTCATGCATTTTTTCTGATTCATCTAAGAGCTTAAACATAATTTCGTAAAACTTAATTTCATTTTTATCTCTATTAAGAAATTTTGTTAAGTTCATAATTTTTTGAGATGCATCAAAATCCTTAAAATTTTCATATTCTCTAATTTTGTTTTCAGTATCTTTGATATCGAGTTGAAGTTGTTCTAGTTTCTGGTTGCTTAGATATTTGTCTAATTTCATTATTTTCTTTTGGTATTCTTGTTCATCAAGAATTGTTCTTGTAGTTTCAAACACTTCTGGTAGCGGAGTATATATATATTTTAGTAGCAATATATATATCGAATGTTCTGGATTAGCGACTTTGTAATCAAAGAATTCGATAGTATCAATATTTTCTCTTAAATCTACTAATAGTTTAAAGAATTTTCTCATAGCTAACATATTTTGTTGGGCATCAAAAGCAATTTGATACATCTCTTCAAAATATTTATTATAAAATCTGTTTGCTAAATCAAGTTTTTGAAGAAATAAATTTACAATTGGGATTAGTTCTCCTGTAAAACCTGATTTTTTATACTCAGTGCCAATATCTTTTAAACGCTCTTCTTCACGATATGTAATTATTTTAATTATTAACTCAGGAAAATCTTTTGTGACAATATCATATGTTTTTATGAAGTATCCTTTTTTACTTAGAACTGGAACGATTGTATTAATTGTCATTGTCCGTTGTTGAATTGCTTTAAGATCTTCTTCAAGTATTCGGTTAATATGTTCATCGATATTTTGCTTTTTCTCAAAATTTGCAACTTTACGATCTTTTAATAATTGATTGAGTCTAATTCCTCTGATTTGCGCATTCCTACCACCAAACATCTCAATAAAAATTGATCCAAGAATCCTAAAAGCCAAAGCTGCTGTTAATTTTTTATCTTTTTCCGCATCTATTAAAATCTGATTAGTTAACATTGTTAATAAGCGAAAAATAAATGTTCTTTCTTTTTCTCTTGGAATTTCTTTTATTTTTTCATTATACTGCTCTTGTATTTGATCCACTGGAAACTTATTTTCCCATAGAAATTCTAAGATTCGATCTCCCTCTGGATCTGAAAGGATATCAAGAAACCGAGGAATAATTTCTGCTATAGCATTAGCCCAACTAAAATGCTCTTTTGCTAAGGGAATTTCCTCATGGAATTCCGCCAATAAATCATGAATTAAACCTCCTTTCTCAATCATCTTAGGTCCATCATATCTACCGAGAGTGTGGATAAGTATTTCATCAAAATTTGGCTCTGAAGACAAAGGCATACGTACTTCTATCTTCTCTAAAAATGCCTTAAATAAATCGAATAGACTTCTAACTTTATGATTTGATCTATTTATAATAAATTGATTGATTTCTGCATTATTTAAATTACTTAATTCATTTAAGGAATTTGCAAACATGATTGCTCCATTAAACAATAACTCTACTTTTTCGGGTTCATGATAAGAAGCTGTTTCTGAGAATTTAAATAAAAATTTTGCTAGATCAGAGCCAAGATATTCTCTGTGTTGTTCTGGAATTTGATCAATTGCATTTAATAATTCTTCCATTAACATTTGAATCATGTCCTGACCCACTATAAGAGAATATTTCTTTTCTGCTCGTTTTAAAAAAGCTTCAACATCTGTAAATTGAATTCGTTTTTCTTCTTTGCCTAACAAATGAATTAGAATATCTTCTAAGCTCTCACATTTTTCAATTGATCCTCCATTCTTAACTTCATTCAAAAATGCTATAAATAAATCTAATATTGTAAAAGATTTGTTCTTACTTCTTTTTATTATTTCTTGATTGATTTGCTCCTTAGATTTTCCATTTAGATTAGAAAGTGCCTTATTGAATAATAATACATGATTTAATATTCTCTCTAAGGTTTCAGCAGGTAGATTCTCAACATTTTGAGAGAACTTAAACAGATATTTTGGAAACTCAGAGCTAATATAATCTTGAATATTTTCATCTACTTTAGAAAAGGTTGACATTATTTTTTTTGAGTAATTTTGTGATTTTTCATCTCCAATTTTGGTTTTGAAATTCTTCTCAGCACGTTTGATAAATAATTCTAAATCATTTAATTGAGCAATTTCAGCTTTATTTCCAAAAATATAAGTAAGAACATCTTCGAAATTTCTACCTTTTTCAAGAATTCCCCCATTTTTCGCTTTCTCGACTAAAATATTTAGTAAATCAGATAGGTTTCGCACTTTATTATTGCTTCTCTTAATTAAAAGTTGATTCATTTGACTACTATCTTTATTTATTAAATCTCTTAGTGACTCTGCAAATATTGAAACGTGCTTTAGAACGTTTTCAACTATTCCTGGAGATACATCCTCAATTTCTTGAGAATAATTAAATATGAATCTTGGGATCTCTGAACCAATAACACGTCTAAATGTAGCAGGAATTTCATTTGTAGTTTTTCTTATGGTTTCCATCGTGGATGTCGCTTGTGCTTCTCCCAATTTTTCTTTAAATTGTCTTTCAGCTCTTTTTAAAAAAACTTCCATTATTTTAACACATTCAAATCAAATAAGAAATATTGAACACTCACTTTTAAAATGAATTCGTTCAAATTTATAATAAGATAATTAAATAACCTAGAAAATAAATTTAAATTTATGTTTCTTTAACTTTTTCCTCTTTATATGGAGCAACTTTCATATTAGAAATAAACTAAAAGAGTTGAGATTTTGATTAATATATGAGGTTATTGACAAATTGCAAAGAATGGTAAGAATGCTCCCTCCACGTAAAAATTAGATATTTAAACCAATTTTTTATTCATTTTTATTCTGCTTCAAATTTATCTGTATTTTAAAAATACTTTGATATAGTATAAATAACAGAAAGATGATTTTATATATAGGCGTAAAAGTATTTTTATAGTGATTTCGAATGGATGAACTGAGAATTAAACGTTATCGCGACAAAATCAACCACGTTGTGGATTATATAAAGGATTTACCATTTGAACCAAAAAATGAACTTGAAAAACGTGGAATATTCTATTCATTACAAACTTCTATCGAAGCAATTGTAGATTTAATTGCAATGCTTACAAAAGATTTAGGGATTCAAGTCAAAGATGATAATGCAAATATTTCTGAAATTGTTAAAAAACGAAAACTAAAATCTGAATTAGGAGTGAAATTGAAAAAAGCTAATGGTATGCGAAATATCATAGTCCATCGTTACAACGATTTTGAAGAACAGATCATCTTAAATTCAGTTGAAGAAATTAAAGATCTATTATCAAAATGGACAAAAGTGGTGGAGGAGATTTTAAATGAAATCTCTTGAGATTGAGGAATTACGGGAGAACCTGAGATCATTAAAAGAAAAATATGATGTTATTCTATATGGATCTCACGTAGAAGGAGGCACTCGCCCCAATTCAGATATTGATATAGCAGTGATTTCCCTTGAAAAAAATGTAGAGAAGAATATAGAATTACAAGAAAAACTATTAGGTAAATTACCTTTAACATTTGATGTTAGGGTATTTGAACTATTTCCTATATATATTCAAATCTCTATTGTTGACAATTATAAGGTTGTTTTTGGAGATATTTTGGAAATTTCTGAATATTTTTATTCTGTTCGTAAAAAATGGGACGATTGTAAACATCGGATCCTATCTAACCAATTCTCAAGTCATCGTGAAAGGCTTGCTTTAATTAAATAAATACGTGAATTTTTCCCCCTTTATTTTTAAGATATTTTATCACGGCTTCTAAAACTTCAGGTGTTCTTTGAGCATATGTTTTGACTTTCTTAAAAATAAAATATGAATAGTTTGTTGAAGATAAAACTAATATAAGAATTATACTGAATTATTAAAAAAAGCGCTTGAATAAATGAAATATATTAAATAATACCTCTTTTTTAAAATTTTATCCTCCTATTTGAGCCTTTACGCCACAAGATTCAACAATCTCCTTAAGCGTTATCATATGGTCGTCACTGGGGGGTTCAACATCTGTAAGTTTATACTCCATTCCAATACGACCGTATGTCTGAATGCCAAATTTATGGTAAGTTAAAAGTTCTATTCTTTTAAGATTTTCACCTAAATCAAAAGCAAATCTTGCTGTGGCTGTTATATTGTCGTCAGAATCATTAATACCCGGTATCACGGGAATGCGTATTATCATAGGTCTTATCGCAGAAATTTTTTTAGCATTTTCTAAAATAAGCTCATTAGAAACACCAGTTATTTCTTTATGGATAGTGGGATCCATATGTTTAATATCTAAATACACGAGGTCCACATATTTAAGGAGATTTTCCATATTATCCCATTTTACATATCCGCATGTTTCTATTGCTGTATTTATGTAATTCTGCTTACATCTTTTAAGGAATGCTGTAACAAAATCGAGTTGCATGGTGGGTTCACCGCCGCCAACAGTGACACCGCCATTTGATCGCCTATAAAATGGGCTATCCTTATTAACATCTTGGAATAGTTCCTCAAATGTCATATAATAACCTATAAGTTTCAAGGCTTGATTTGGGCAGGATTTAACACATTGACCGCAATCTGTACAGAGTTCTCTGTCAATAATTATCCCAGCATCATCGGAAATTGTAATAGCATGAATAGGGCATACATCAACACACACACCGCACTTTTTACAATTATATTCATTATGCAAAATTTCAGGTTTTGAATTCTGGGTTTGAGGAGAAGAACACCACAAGCACTTTAAGGGGCATCCCTTCATGTAAACCAGAGTTCGAATTCCAGGACCATCATGGATGGCGAACCTTTGTAAGTCGTAAATAAAACCTTTACGTATAGGTTCATTTATTTTCTGGACCATAGTTTTTTCCTCATAATGTAAATAAGATTGTGGATTTAAATAAAAATTAGATAAATTTATGATTGTATTATATAAAAATACTATTACTTACTTAAATTTTTTTCATTTGAGGTAAAGTTCTGAAGTCTTCTTCTATAAATTGGACAGTGACTTTAGATAAACAATGTTCTGCATTAGGATTAGGAGTAATAGAAACATATCAAGCAAAAATTATGATTGGAACTCGCACCTTTGTTGACTATTATTATGTTACTGATAGACGGATAAAACCATCTAAAGAAACCCCAATTTTTTCATATCTCTCTGCAATTAAAGGAAAGTGGAATATTGAAGGTTCTATGTCCGGAGCAGGTTCTATGCTGAAATGGTTTAAAGAATCTTATATTAAAAATAAACTAAAACAATTGACATTTTGATTAAGATATGAGAAGGAGCAAAAAGATAAAGAAGTTTAAAAAGAAGAAATTTAAATAAGAAACAAAAATCGAAATGATATATCCTAAAATTGCATTCTATTCAATTAATTATCATAAGCTAAGGTCTCTGATTCTTTTTGTTCTAATGCCTTCTTTTGCATCCAAACAGGGGGATT
>JAHLWJ010000259.1 GCA_019057975.1 Promethearchaeota archaeon
TTAAGAAAGAAAGAAGGTGCTGCTTATCTATTCTTCCCTTTGTTAGCAATGTTTAGAACAAAAAAATTAAATAAATTGATAACAAAAATTTCCAGAAAAGCACCAAAATTCTGGAAAATGTTTTGGACAATAGGAATCTTCATCTCATTTGGATTTATCATTTTTGCATTTTATTTATTTTTTACAAATTTTATTAACCTAATCGTGAATCCTAGAATAGAACAAGCAGTAATACCTCTCATTCCTGGAGTAACAATTGACCTACCCATGTTTTTTTACTTAATTCTTCCATTGTTATTCATCGTTACTACTCATGAATTTGCTCACGGAATTGCAGCGAGTGCAGAGGGATTAGATATTAAATCTACAGGAGTTCTTGGAGCAGGCCTTTTTTACATTATTGGCCTTGGTGCTTTTGTTGAAGTTGATGAGAGAATTGTAAATTCAAGTAAGGTTAATAGGTATACCAGGTTAAGAGTCGCAGCAGCAGGAACATACATAAATGGAATTACGGCAGGGATCGCTTTTATCCTAATATTAATGTTTCCCCTAATGATATCACCTTTTTATCGCCAGGTTCCACAAGTTAATATAGTTTTAGAAGAAGAACAGGGTGGATTTAATTATGGGAACCTCTCAAGTAGAGATGTAATCATCGCAATTAAAAAGAAAGGAACTCCTGATACAAATTATGTATACCTGGATGAGAATAAAGGAATTTCATTGAGTAGCGTTTTTAATAATAAAACAACACTACAATGTTCTGTAGGAGATAATTTAACCTTAAAAACATATAATCCGTCTTCTGATGAATTTTTAGCTAAAAATGTTACCTTGGGTCCACAATATAACATAGGTATTAGTTATCAATATTTATCTAATGGTAGTGGATTGAAAATAACTAAAATTTATTCTGAAACTGAAGGTGGAAATAACTTTGACAAAAACTTAACAGTGGGATTAATTATTAGTGAAATTAACGGAGTTCCTATTAACATTTCAAATGGGGATACTTTAGAAAGAGTTTTAACAACTTTCAATTTAACGAGTTTGAATTTTAGTAAAAATTCAGTAAATTGGATTTTAGATGTAGAAACCATAGGAGTTTATATAGGAATTTATAGTAATTCATATTTTATGTACAAAAATAGCATTGCCAAATTTTTTACAAGCTTTTGGCCAGATTTTTTATTAAAGGAACTCATATGGCTTTTTTTTATAGCTTTTAGTATTACTCTCTTTAATATGTTACCCTTACCTGTATTTGATGGGGATAGGGTTGTTAAAGAATTAATTAATTGGGGTATAGGAGAAAATTACAAATCAATAAAGAAAAAGAAAGAAAAGTTTTATTTCAAAAAATCGGACAAAAATTATGAACTTTCAGAATATCGCGTTGAAAAAATAAACTCTATAAATATAATAATGAAGGATCAATCAAGATTTATTGAACCTAGTACAATTAAACTTTCAGAAGAAAAATTTGAAATGATTGATAAAATTGGGGATGGGTTTAAGGATACTGTTTTATTGAACCTCCCTGAAGAAACGAAATTAACAGAAGATACGATAATTGAAATTTCTTATGAATATTACTATGATGAAAAGAGAAAGATAAAGAGTATAATTCTAAATTCACTAAGAGCGATTACCTTATTTATTATCGCAGGTAATTTCATTTTATCTTTTATTAAATTTGGTGGATTAATCTTTTGGGTTTAATAATAAAATTTTATTTTTTAAATGGTATTAATGGCTAATTACAATATTTTCTTGAAGAAAGGTAAATGTTCTTATTGCAACAATTCAGTAGTAATTGAGAGAAGATATTCAGGTGAAAACCTCTGTCCTAATTGTTTTGAGAAAAACATCGAAAAAATTATATATAAAACCATTTCAAAATATAAGATGTTAAACTCTAATGACAAGATTATAGTAGCACTCTCTGGCGGTAAGGATTCATTTACTCTTTTATATAATCTCTCTATGATTCAAAAAAACCTCTATAATCCTGAACAACTCATAGCATTAACAATAGACGAGGGTATAAAAGACTATAGAGAAAATAGCATTAAAAATGCAATCGATATATGTAAAGAACTAAATATCGAACATCATATCATCTCATTTAAAGAAAAAGTTGGCCTAACTTTAGATGAGATTATCAATATAAAAAAAATCCTCCCTGATTACAAATATGCTTGTAATTATTGCGCAACAATAAGGAGAAGATTATTAAATGATGGAGCTAAAGAATTTGGAGGAAATATCTTAGCCATGGGACATAACCTTACAGACATAGCAGAAACTTTTCTGATGAATATTCTATATAAACGTTTTCACTTAATAGCAAATCAATATTTATTTAAGGAAGAAAATTCAAGAGTAAATCAGTTTTTTATTAAAAAAATTACTCCATTAATGAGAATTCCTGAAGAAGAGATCTTCTTATATGCAAATATTAAAAAGTTCAATTATTACCCTTCACATTGCCCCTATAGAGAAAGAGATCCAATAATAAGAAAAAGAGTCTTAGATTTTATTCAAGAATGTAAAAAATATAGTCCAGAAATAGAATTTAATTTACTCAATGGTTTTTTGGAATTATCGGCTATACTCTATAATCCTGATGAAAAAATAGAATATCTAACATGCCAATCTTGTGGGTATCCGTGTACAAATGCATCTATTTGTACTTTTTGCAGTTATTTAAAAGAGTTGAATCAATAGGATTTTTCAATCAAGTATTCTCCCATTTCTTTTAGTTTATCGTATTCTCTTATTTCTTCCTTGAATAAAGGTACTTCAATTAAATTCTTATGCAAATTCTCACTAAATATTTTTTTTATTTTTATTAAATTTTTTTCCTGCATTTCTCTTCTTGCTTTACAAAATTCACATAGTTCAATAGGATCTTGGTATAACTGATTCACAACTATATTAGAGACGGAAATATTATTTTTTATCAATTCGTTTAATAACCGTCCAGTTTCTGTAATAGCCATTTCCTCAGGTATCATTACAATTATAAATGAATTCTTAGTAGGATTTGTAAGATCTTCTCTCGCATTTAAAATCGATTCATTTAATCTTTCCAGAACATCTAATGAATTATCTTTTTCTTTTTCTTCACGCGTAAATAGCCTTTTTACAGCCCCAAACATATTACCTATTTTTACTCTCATTTTTATCAGTTTTCCTATCCATCCAGATAAAGTTTCAGGTAGACTTAAAAATCTGAGAGTATGTCCTGTGGGGGCAGTGTCAAATATAATTAAATCATAATCATGGTTTGTCTCAACAAACTCTAATATTTTTCCAAAAGCTAAAGCTTCATCAATTCCTGGAGGAGTCATTGAAGTTAATTCTTCCATGTCCCCAAAAAGTGGCATATTTTCCATTAGTCCAGACATACCCATTTCTTCCATTGGATTTATATTAGTTATTCCCTTAAATTCTGCCATATTTACCTTAGGGTTAATCTCTAAAGCAGTAAGATTATCTATCCCTTCAATAGGAGTAGGTATACCGGGTAACAATTCAACTCCTAAACTATCTCCCAAAGAATGAGCAGGATCGGTACTTATTATCAATGTATTTCTACCATGCTCTGCTGCCCAAATTGATGAACTTGCAGCGCAACTCGTTTTTCCTACTCCTCCCTTACCCCCAAACATGACCATTTTTAAATTTAATAAAAGATCCTTTAATTGCATTTTTGAAATTACACCTTTTTGGTTATTTTGAACGAAATTTATTTAAACATTTTACTACTAATAGTCAATTTTATACCTAAGAATCGCAGCTATTCCCCCGAAAGTACTATATAACATTTCACCCTCTTCTGTTTCAGTTGATAATATTTCTACGTCTGTACCAGTAGATTCAGCTATTACTCCAAGTTCTTCAATTATTGAATTAATTTCGATAATTTTAAATGAATTTGAACTACATTTTGGGCAATTCTCTTCTTGGATATCTCCTTTAAATTTATTTAGTGATCGTTTCTTTAAAGTTCTATTTTCACTATAATCACAATTTGAACAACCTAATTTGATTATATGTGTATCTAGCTTCTCAGAAAGCAAGAGCATACCAACAACACCGTAGTTCAATGCCCTTTGTATTTCTTCTAACCCATAAGTAGCTAATCCTGTCTCGTTAGAAATCTCTTTCATAAAGCGCTGCATAGCTTCTTTTTCACGAATATATTTAACATTTTCGATTTGGTCTTTAACTTTTTCTATTAAAGCACGAATTCCTTCAGCACCACCATACCCAATATCTACGGTGTCAAATATTTTATCCTGTAATCTATAATCTAAACTCTCATCTTTTACAAATTTATCTTTTGAAGGACCTGGACCTCCTACAAAAATACCCTGTAAATCTTCAAATTTTAAAAATACCTCATTTACTTTTTCAGAAATTCGTCGATAGAAAGCAATTTCAGCTTCTTCGTTTAATCTTTCAAATCTTCTCTGTGATTGGCCACCTTGTGAATGTTTCGAGTGAATACCAGAGGTAAATTCTTTTACAACCTCTACCCTGTTTCCTTTAATATAACCAACAGCAGATTTTTTTCGACCAATTACTAATAAACCATAAGTCTCCGTAGGTGTAAGCATATCCTCTAAAGGCCATAGTAAAAATTCGTTTGCACAGTGATATCTAAATGTTTTAACTCTATCAGGAGGTTCTACAATTGTTAATTCATTTCTCTCTGTACCTGGGGTGTTATTTTGAGGTATTGCCCCAGAAAACATAACTAAACCATTTTCAGGCACTTCTTTTATGTTTTTTAATTGTCCTAAGAGACTATTAATACTATCTAATACATTCTTTCTGGTTAATTTTGATTTAATATTTTGACTTTCACTAATTTCGTTCTTTAAATGATTTGTTACATCTGAAATTTTCCTATCGTGAGGAATATACAAAGAGATTAACTCTGTATGAAATCCTTTTTTATTCTTAAGTTCATCTATTTTCTGCTTCGTTCTATAGATCTTTAAATCATTTGTTTTCTTTTTTGCCACTGCACTCATATCCATCTATAATGATTATAAATTATACAAAAAATTAATATTTTTTCTTTATACCAATCTATATAAAGAACATTATTTAATAGATGTGAAATTATATGGCTCTGAATGAAAATCAAAACAATACAGTACCTAAAACGCACCCACGATATCAAAGTTTAAAATTTCGGCACAAAATTATCGATGGGATGAAAAATTTAGTAGTTGCAGAAGCAGGATTGATAGCTCATGGTAGAGGTGAATGTTTTGATTATATTATAGGTGAAAAAACAACTAAAACCGCGAAATATGCAATAAGAGCCGCTGTAGCAGCTTTATTAATAGCAGAAAAACCAGTAATTAGTGTAAATGGAAACGTTGCTGCTTTAGTCCCTAATGAACTTGTGACTCTATCAAAATTGTTAAACATTCCTCTTGAAATTAATTTATTTTACTACAAGGAAGGACGAATTAAGGCAATCAAGGATGTTTTAAATAAAGCTGGAGCTACAGATATTAAAGGAATCAATGAAGAAAAAATGATTGAACTTGAAGGACTTGAAAGTAATAGAAAAAAAGTAGAATTCATAGCAAAGGCAGATGTTGTCATGGTCCCTTTAGAAGATGGTGATCGTACAGAAGCATTGAAAAAATTAAATAAAAAAGTAATAGCTGTTGATTTAAATCCTTTAAGTAGAACTGCTCTTTGGGCTGACATTACAATAGTCGACAATATCATAAGAGTCATACCTGAAATGATAGAAATCGCAAACCAATTAAAGAAATTAAATGACAGCGAATTAAATGATATTCTGAATAACTTTGACAATAAATTGAATATTCAAAACACACTGGATCTAATAATTGATCATATTGAAAAACAAAAAGTAGAAGCATTTAAAATCCTTAAGAAATGAATTTATGAATTCTCTTGATACATAAAAACTTAAAAGTTTCAAATATTATAAATTATATATTAATAATGCTGTTCTTGAGTTACTAATCTTTTGAGCAAGTTAAACGATGACGACTAATAAAGATACAAAGATAAATACTTTTAATAACATAAGCAATCAAAGAATCATTATAAAAAGATGTAACTTGGATGATTTAGACGGTGTAATAAAAGTAAATGAAGAAGAACTTCCAGAAGACTATCCATACTTCTTTTATAAGAGTATTCTTGATAATTATCCCGAATCTTTTCTAGTAGCTCAAGATAGTTTCGGAAAAATTATTGGTTATATAATGTGGAGAGTAGAAAAAACTCCTTCTTTAGATAGTTTACGATATGTCAATAAAGGGCATCTTGTATCGGTTGCTGTCTCTCAAGAATATAGAAATAGAGGAATAGCAAAGAGCTTATTAACAAAAAGCATGCAGATGATAAAAAAATATAAGATTCATGAATATGTTTTAGAAGTAAGAATATCTAATTATAACGCAATTAAACTATATGAACAATTTAA
>JAHLWJ010000260.1 GCA_019057975.1 Promethearchaeota archaeon
TTTTTGTAAGATTTTTTTCATCACAATTTTGATAGCAGGGAGAATTACAATCTCATTTACATTTGAAGGACTAGTCTCAAGTAACATACGCACGATTTTCTCGTCTACACTTATAAATTTTAGTCCTACATTTAACAGCTCACTTTTTATTCTATTTAACATTTTGAACCATTTTTTTATTTATTCTAATTAGTCAAAACCATAGTTTTAATTATATATATTCTAAAAGTTTAGTATTAATTATTTATGTACTTATAAATTTTAAGAATATAATTTAATATCTAAATAAAATACATTTATTTATATAAACTATTGAGAATGTTACGTTTAAAGTGGCTCTTTAATGAAAAACCGGTTCATCGTCGACAACAGAATTACTAATGAATTTGTCGAGACCTATACAAAAACAACTTATAGAATTATTGGAAAGAATAAACATTCTTCCATTAAACCTTGTCATTGGTTAGAACAGAGATTAATGACTGGAAGAGATAACCGAAATTGCTATAAGGGTGTTTTTGGAATAAAAAGCCATAGATGTTTACAAAATACACCTTCTTTAGCATTTTGTAACCACCAATGTGTATTTTGTTGGCGGGATATTGAAACTGGATCTCTAGGAAGTGAGTTTAATGTTGAACCCGATGATCCTAAGGATATAGTTGGTGAAATGTTTCGCCATCATCAAGATATCATACAAAATCATTTACCTCTAAGACGATATCTCGATAATTATGAAATAATGATTGACATTCTGTATTATATGTTATTGAATGGCGCAGGGTCACATAATTTAGATTCTCTAATGAATAAAATTCATGTTTCAAAAACCAAAATTGTACGAGCAATTAATCTTCTAAAAAATCAAAATTTCGTTAAACCAAGAAATCACGGACTCAAAGGATTTGAACTGGATGATGATATTCAATGTTGTATTGATTCCAGAGAAGAAATAGAAGTCTTAATTAACCGAGCATTAACGACTCCAGATGAGATTATGCAAGCTCATAGTGAGGCAATGATACCAAATCACGCTGCGATATCTCTTGATGGAGAACCATTGTTGTATCCAAAAATGTCTGAACTTGTGCAAGAATTTAAAAATCGTAATATGACAACATTTATAGTCACAAATGGAACCCTACCAGACAAAATTAAGGATTTGAATCCTTTACCGAGTCAACTATATATTACCCTACCTGCACCAAATGAGCAAATATATAAACGAGTTTGTCGACCAATGATTAAAAATGGCTGGAAAAAAATAAATGATAGCTTAGAGCTATTGAATTCATTATCCTGCAGATCATTAATTAGGTTAACGGCTATTAAAAATCTAAATATTGATGAAAAATACATTGAAAATTATACAAATATAATCAAGAAAGCAAATCCGAATTTTTTTGAGATAAAAGGTTTTACATTACAAGCTAAAGCTTTATCAATAAAAGATCGTTTAAAAAGTGATAAAGAACCGCACTATTATTTTCCTGATTATGAATTTTTAGAAGATTTTGCAGTTAAATTTGAAGAGATCAGTGGATTCCCTATAATTTATAAAAATCAGGTAAGTAGAGACTTTCTTTTTGCTGTGAATTGGGATAAAGATAAGGATCCAAAAATTACCAAATTATAGATAAGATTTAAAGGAAAAATCACTCTTTTATCCATAATTAACTCTCATATAATCAAAAAATTCATATTGATCCCATCCATATTTCTAATGGAATGTATCTTATTTGTTTAGATCTAGAAGGTGTACTTACTCCTGAGATATGGGAGGCTGTTGCTGTTGCTTTTGGAATCGATAAACTCAAACTAACTACTAGAGATATTCCAGATTATGATGTACTTATGAAGCAAAGGTTGAAAATCCTTAGAAATAATAATATCACTTTGAAAGATATCCAAGAAATAATTGCAGATATTGAACTTTTACCAGGAGCATTAGACTTTTTAGAATGGCTTAGAGCAAATACCCAAGTGATAATTGCGACTGGTAGTTTTATAGAATTCATTCAACCTTTAGCTAAAAAACTTAATTATCCCTTGATTTTTTGCCATAATCTTGAAATAGATAAAACAAGTATGATAATTAATTATTCTTTAAGACTTAAAGATATGAAAAAGAAAACTGTAAGAGCACTCAAAAAATTGAAATACAATGTAATTGCAGTTGGAGATTCTTATAATGACATTAGAATGTTAAAAGAAGCCGATTTTGGAATCTTATTTAGGCCCCCTGCAAATGTAAAGAAAGAATTTCCACAATTTCCAGTTGTTACAGAATATTCTGAACTGAAAGATCATATCTCTAATCACCTAAAACTAAAAAGATTATAATTTTCACTTTAAATAATTTTGAATTGCTAGTTTTAATTCTTTTAAATTAATTTTTTTTAATGCTGAAAATTCTAAATAAGGGATTTCAGAGCTAGTTTTATAATCATAATTATTTAAGTGGACTAAATTAAGGTTATATTCTTTAGCAGCCCTTAGAAGTAAGTTAATGATCTTATTTTTATCAAAATTAGAGACCTTATCAATCTTATTTAAAATGATTAAGATTGGGATTTTAAACTCATTTAAAAATTGGATAAGTTCAAAACTTAATGGAATTGTTCTATTGTTCTTAATGAAATACTTATTTATTTCATCTTCAATCCTTAAAATATTGAGTACAACTAAACCAAAAAAATAGTCTTCATAATGCTTCTCGATGTGGATAACAATCTGTTTCTTTATATGTTCTTCTCGCCTGTGGCTTGAATGTTTTGTGTACCCAAAACCAGGAAGGTCGATTATTTTATAAGGTAAATTGGGGTGAGTTATTGGTTTCATCAATAAAGTACTACCGGGAGATTTCCCAATTTTACCTTTAAACGCCCTAGGGTTCGGTAGAATTAATTTTGTAATAGAACTTTTACCAACATTTGAATTCCCTATAATTAATAAAGAAGGTTTTTCGCTCATTTTTTTTTAATTAATAAGAATAATAAAAATTTATATATCAAAAAAATCTTCCTTTAGAAAATCTTTAAACATCTTTTTCTTCTCTTCTTCTTTTATAACAGGACGATTACTTATTGGTTCTCCTGCTATTTCTAACATTTCTTTTAAATTGTTAACATTGACATTGATCTTAAACTTCCCATCCTTCAAAAATCTCACAACTTGTTTATTATTAAAATTCAACCGTAAGATGTAACCTAATCCAAAATAAAATTGGTGTTCTGGGATTGGATCGATTGGTGATTTACTAGTCACTTCTTTTAAAACATCGTATAACAACATTTTTGAAGCAATATGATCCTCAACATTAAAAACAATATAGTAGAGGCCATGGTACCAGATTTTATCACGCTTGTTTTTAATATAATCTAAAAATTTCTCAGGTGTTATGATTTCTTCTTCAATTTCCTTTCGTTTTAAGAGCTCTTGCTTAATTCTCTCCTCTAATTCTCTAGAAACTCCTTGAGTCGGTTGGATTTCAGTCTCTCCCTCAGCTATTCCTTGTATTTCATCTTGTTTAACAGATTCAATTGCATTCTGCATATCTTTTAATTCCTCAAAATCGATTTCATCTATATCTGAAAAGTCAGTAACCATTGCCTCCTTAAGCTCTTTTTCTTCCTTTAGCTCAGTCTCAATTTCTTCTTCAGTTAATTCTTCACTTATTACTTCAATTTTAGGTGCTTCTTCGCTTTCTTTAACTTTAGCAATAGCATCTTGTATTTCTTGAAGTTCCTCCATGTCTAGATCCTCTAAATCAGAAAAATCAGACTCCAAAGCTTTCATTTCTTCTAAATAGGCTTTTAAGTCGTCATCTTCTACTTCAACCTCTTCGCTTTCAACCTCTTCGTTTTCTTCTTCTTTTTTTTCGTTCATTTTAAACTGAGAAGTTAATAAATATACTTGTTTATTTAAAATATTGCCATTCGTATAATTAAAATTGTTCTAAATATTTATTCACTTTAGTATGGAAAAAATAATATTAGAGAAATATAAATTAATCATTTTTGATTTGGATGGTGTGATTTTTAATATTTCTGAAGCAATAGAAAAAGCAGTCGATGATTCAGTAGAAAAATATGAAATGAATGTAAATACAGACGAAGTTATGGAAGAACTCGCCCATCTAATTGAAAAGATCCAAAATTACCCCGTCCCTAAAATTCTTCTTAATTCATATGATTTGTTACAAGTACGGTTTTTAGAAGGATTAAGTTATTTTAAAAAATTGCGTATTGCTATCTTTTTATTTAACCAATTCAATAAGTATAAAGAAGCTGAATCTACTATATTTGAAGGTATAGATGATCTAATTAGAAAAATACATGATAAAAAACTAAGATTAGCAATTTTAACAAACAACAAAAGCCAATATGCGGAAGAAGTTCTAGAAAAATTCAATTTGACTAAATTTTTCGATACTATTATGGGATTTAATGAAGTCTCAGAAGTGAAACCGAGTCCAGAAGGAATATTAAAAATCTTAGATAAATGGAAAATAAAGCCATCAGAAACAATTTTCATAGGAGATATGACAACAGATATAGAAGCAGGTAAATCTGCAAATGTAAAAATGGTATGTGTTGCCTCTGGCCTGGCAAAAAAGGGAACCCTGCTAGAACATAATCCAGACATCTTGGTTGACAATACAGAACAATTAGTTAAACTTTTTGGTATCTAATAATCTAATTTATAAATTCCATGAACACTTATTAAGATATTTACATTTAGGTATGCTTTCTATTCTAATTCTTTCAGAATTTAATCTTCTAGATCGAAATTCGTTGATTTTTTGATTTTCTACTTATTCTAGTTATCGATATTGTATTATATGAGAGCCTTCAGGTTAATAGTATAAAAAAAAGAAAAAAATTATATAATTTAAAATTTTTATAGTTTTTTACTGTGCAATTACAGGTTGGAAGGGTTTTCCACAATCTGGACAAAAATCTCCAGGTACTTCTGTGCCACAATCAGAACAAAACCTTGCTTCTGAAGTTGGTTTAGCTTGAAGTTGAGCTGTAACTCGAGGTTGTACAGACGTTATTCGTTCTCCTAGTTGAGGTGCAAAAAATGAAGCAATACAGAAAGCGCCACCTATAAAAGGACCAATTACTCCAAAACCAGGATCCATCTCCCATGTAGAGAAAACTTCCCATTCACTTTCGATTACAGCTAAAAAGATAATGGTAATAATAATCATTATAGCCCCACTCAAGGCAGCATAATTCTTGTCAAAATCTCCACGATAACCTAGCACCCCTACGCCTAACGCCATTATTCCACTCAGCAATACAAATACGAAGCTTACAATAAAAATAGCTAATCCTATATCAGGACCCATCCCTTCAGATATTTCATAGATTTCATCTACCCATCCATCACCTATAACTCCACCATCCCAATACCCAATCATCCAGGCATCAACATTAATCCCCCCTGCAGCCCAGACAAGAGCAGGAGTAGCGATTGATAAGAATGCGAAGATTGCTCCCACAATAGGTAATGCCCATATATATTTTTGCCAATTATCCATTGGATATCAACTCTTTTATAATCTATTTTTTTCAATAATTTAATAACTATTTTCGATCTCATGATATTTAAGTCTTTACTTTTCTCATTTTTATAAGAAAAGAAGCATAAGTGATAGAATTATTAAATAAACTCTTCCATGTGCGATCGAAATTTTACATTCCTTTTAAGGGGAATTAAGTTGTTCCAAACGGGGAATCGGATTAATTAGATTTTTAAATTATAGCGATATCATATGCTCTTTTATTCTAAATATTCGATATAATTCCATGAAATCATTCGTGATTATTTTATTGTAAAAATTTAAAATAGCTCATTTTTACTATTTAGGAAACAGATAATGAAATAGAAGGTTGAGTCATTTGAGTGATGCTTTCAAATTCAAGATTGTAATAGTAGGCAATAGTGCTGTCGGGAAAACTTCCCTAATTAAAAGATATACAACAGACTCATTTGAAAAAGATTATATTTCAACTTTAGGTATGCAGTTTTCGAAATATGAAGAGCATGTTGCAGGGGACAAGGTAGAGTTATTTCTGTGGGACCTCGCGGGTCAAGAATCGTTTAGCACTCTACGTGACAGGTTTTATACAGGAAGCAGTGGTGCTATTGTTGTTTTTTCTCTTTCTCCTGAAGAAATTGAAACTTACGGTCATGTTACTAAATGGCTCTCGGATATAAAAGAAGCATGTGGGAATATTCCTACTATATTATTTGGAAATAAAGCTGATTTAGTTGACCAAAATGCATTAGCTACAAGCCCAAATTATGCAACTTCAGATGTTCATGTAAAGAAATTTGCTCAAGATCATAAAATTATTGAATATTATAAAACAAGTGCGCTAACAGGTCAAGATGTAAAAGGAGCATTTCAAGCATTAGTATTCAAATTATATCAACGAGCTTCAATATGAATTTCTTCCTATATTCCGCTTTAGTAGTTAT